>NZ_JACJED010000006.1:150681-237446 GCF_014163885.1 Pseudoalteromonas sp. SR43-2
GAGAACTTAAAGTAAATGGTGCCTCGACGCGGAATCGAACCACGGACACGAGGATTTTCAATCCTCTGCTCTACCGACTGAGCTATCGAGGCACATAAACTGTGCTAATTAATTGTGATACTTTACAATTAACTTTATATAAATGGTGCCGACTAACCGAGTCGAACGGTTGACCTACTGATTACAAGTCAGTTGCTCTACCAGCTGAGCTAAGTCGGCACACAAAACTGTGTGCTAAGGCACGCGTAATAATGTTTAAACTGTTGATTAAACACCACTACTTTAATAAATGGTGCCTCGACCCGGAATCGAACCAGGGACACGAGGATTTTCAATCCTCTGCTCTACCAACTGAGCTATCGAGGCACTTAAACAGTGCTAATTAAAAATCTTAAAGTATTTTTAATGCAATCCCCACTCATCTCTACCGACTGAGCTATCTGGGCGTGCGGCGTATTAAACGAGTTTTGCCCTTACAAGTCAACTTTTTTTTTATTCTTTATAACTTTTTGAACGGTTTTCAGACAACTCAGTGTATTTTTTATTAATAACGTTCATTTTTACCACAAATCGAACTATAAATATAAATAAATCAGACTAAAACCGTAGTGAATTATTTTTTGTAAATGTTACGATTAACTTAGATACGTACGATAGGGACTTATCGTAGTAAAATCACATCAATTGGAAACAATCAATGCAGAGTAAATTTTCATCGCCAGTCAAAGGCTTATTACCTCTTTTTTTAATCATAAATATTGCAGTAACAGCGCTTGCTATTATTGCCCACTCATTTTATTCACAAACTGAAGTTAAGACAGCCCAACCTGCATCATCTGTTAATATTGTATCGCTTGCCGATAGATTAGACTTACCTATGGTTGATGCATTAACTATGTATGGTCAAGGTAAAGTAAGGCAGTTACTTGATTTAACGTCGTTATTAGATGATGACTTTGAATATACTCTATATCGCTTCAATGCTACATCAGATACTCAGTTGGTATATAGCAGCAGTAAACCTGCTATCGCTTCAATTAAAACTGAAAAGCATCTAGTAGAAGAAGGCATCCTACACCACTTACTGCTGTTAAACGATCAACCTATTGGCGAGCTTATTATTAAGCAAAACCTACCAACCGCTCCTTTAAGCGCTCAAAAATCTCAAGTTATTGCCTACATTATTGCGATAGCAAGCGTAGCTGCATTATTTATATTTACTTTAATGTTTAATATGTACATTAATAGTCGCTTACGAAAAAGTACTGACACTCTTACACAAGAGCTGCAGACAATCACCGAAAATGCTAATTACAATAGTAGTGTTGATGAGCAGCTTGATATTGGTTTAGGTGTAGTGGCAAAAAACATTAACTTACTGCTACAAAAAGTACAGACTGCGATGAGTGAGAATGACGCCGCACAAAAAGAGCTTTATAAATTACAAAATGGCCTAGAAGCCGAAGTGCAAAATCGTACTATAGCGCTTGAGCAAGCCACATTAAAAGCAGAGCGAGCAAGCGATACCAAAACAACCTTTTTAGCCACAATGAGCCACGAAATAAGAACACCGATGAATGGTGTTATAGGTACTATTGATTTACTGCGCCAGACCGAGCTTGATGGCGCTCAACATCGTTTAAGTACAATTATTCGTGAATCAGCATTTTCGTTATTGAGCATTTTGGATGATATCTTAGATTTTTCTAAAATTGAGGCTGGAAAGCTAAATATTGACCCGATCCCATTTTCGGTAACCGATACCATTGAAGAAGTTGCTCGAGTGCTCTCATCAGTTGCTAAAAAACGTGAGCTTGATTTAGAGCTAGCAATAGCACCAGATATTCCAATCAACCTTACCGGTGATAGTGTGCGTGTACGTCAGGTGCTTTATAACCTATGTAGCAACGCAATTAAATTCACTAGCACTGATGAAAAAACCCAAGGCCATGTAAAAATATCAGTAGAGGTGGTTCATAATACGACTGATCACTTTACCTTACGCTTTTGCGTAACTGATAACGGTAAAGGCATGTCGCAGGCGCAACTTCGCGAAATATTTAATCCTTTTATTCAAGCCGAAAACTCAATTACCCGAGAATATGGTGGCACCGGTTTAGGTCTTTCTATTTGTAAAAGCTTAACTGAGCTTATGCTAGGTACTATTCATGTAACTAGTCATACCGGGATTGGCAGTGAATTTACAGTAGAGCTGCCGTTTAGCACATCGGGTAAAATTAAGTACGCACATAAAGGTGCATTAAATGGTAAGCAAATTGTTGTAGTTAGTAATCACCTAGAACGTGAAAAAACAATGTACCGTTATTTATCGTTCATGGGCGCTAAAATAATTTATGCACACACAGAAGAAGAAATTGAAGAGCACCAGCATTCACAAGATATTATTTGGGTGGCTGATGGCATAGACAATATGGATAAAACTAATGCGCTGCTAAGACGTTTATTTTATTCATTAGAGGACTATAACCAACAAGTTGTTGTACTAAGTAAGCTTGATGAAGCAGCTATAAATCATAAAAACATTTTTTATATTAATGCTTCTCCTCTATGTAAATCTAACTTTATGCTTTCTATATTGGTGGCTGCAGGGTTACATACACCTAAGCAAATTAAAAAAACCAAAACACTTAATAACTATTTAAATGTTGAGCAGGCACGTAATTCAAACAAATTGGTTTTGCTTGTTGAAGATAACCTTCTAAACCAACAAGTCCTCACCGATCAACTACATATACTGGGCTTTGGCGTTGAAATAGCGAACAACGGTGAGGAAGGCCTAGATATGTGGAGAAAAGGTGATTACTCACTTATTTTAACCGACTTACACATGCCTAAAATGTCGGGTTACGATATGGTCGAAAAAATCCGTAATGAAGCAGAGCTATTAGAATCGATTGATGCACAGCCTTACATTATTGCAGTAACAGCAAACGCACTTAAAGGCGAAAAAGAGCGCTGTTTAGCGGTAGGTATTAACGACTTCATTACCAAACCTATAGAGCTGAACGCGTTAGAAGAAACTCTAAAACGTTGGAGCGATAAACAAAGCCAAAACCCAAATGTAGTTATCCATCAAACTATGGCACTACCTATTGATATGGAAGCTGTTGCTAAATATGTAAACGGTGATAACGCTAAGCAAATCCGTTTCTTCAAAATGTATTTAGAACAAAGCCAAGGCTTAATTAAGAGTATTAATTCCGGCGTTATGGTTAACGACTTAAATGAGATTATTGAAGGGTGTCATCAATTAAAATCGATCTCCAAGACAATTGGTGCCCAAACGGTGGCAGAACTTTCAAGTGCATTTGAAGATAAATGTAAAGAAGGTGAACTCACAACCGATGAATTAATAGAGTTAAGAGATAAGCTGGAAATTGAATACTCTAAAGCTGCTCAATTTTTAAAGGAACAAATTAAAATATCTGAGCAAGAAAATGAGTTAAATGAATAAATAAACATAAAAAAGGGCTAAATAGCCCTTTTTTATGTTTAAAACATTACTTTTCAGGCGGTCGATAACCTTCAATTTCTACATCTTTATTTTCAAACAAAAAGCCAACCATTTGCTCTTCTAAAAATGTGCGGTGTTCTGGGTCCATCATATTTAAATGCTTTTCGTTAATAAGCATTGTTTGTTTATGTTGCCACTGAGCCCACGCTTCTTTAGAGATGTTATTAAAAATCTTTTCACCAATTTCACCAGGGTATAACTGAAAGCCAAGCCCTTCGGCTTCTTTTTGTAACTTTTGACAAAATACTGTACGTGCCATGATTGATTCTCTCTAACGCTAAATATGGGGCTATTCTATACTATTGCTGTAATTTGTTTAACCAACTTTTTAGTTGGCGCTGCTAGACCAACCTCTATTGATTGATCAAGCGGATACCAGATTAATTGCTTATCGTTTACCACATCAGGAGTTTTCTTAACATTAAGCACATGCGGGTTAATCCTCAATTCAAAATGTGAAAACACATGAATAAACGCTTCAAGCTCTACTAAACTAGCCTCTAGGCCTTGCTGAGCTAAAAATATTTGAAGCTCTTCGTACTCATTAAATTCAAAAAAGCCAAACAATCCGCCCCAAATACCGCTGTTAGGACGTTTTTCCATAAGCACTTTATCACCACACTGAATAATTAACTGATGACAACTCTTTTTAGGAACTGTTTTTTTTGGTTTTGAATGTGGAAACTCTTTTACTTTACCTGCATTAAAAGCACCACAGCCTGAGTTTAATGGGCAAGCCTCGCAATCAAACCGGCTGCGTGAGCAAACGCTCGACCCTAAATCCATCATAGCTTGATTAAACTCAGTAACATTATCTTTAGGCGTTAACTGCTCTGATAAATGCCAAAGCTGGTTTTCGACTTTTTTAACGCCGTACCAGCCCTCAATCATAAAATAGCGCGCTAAAACTCGCTTCACGTTCCCATCTAAAATAGGGTGATGCTGCCCAAGCGACAATGATAAAACAGCCCCTGCAGTAGAGCGCCCTATTCCAGGTAAATCCATTACTTCATCGAGTGTTTTCGGAAACTCACCTTGGTATTTGTCACGCACTATTTTAGCTGTTTTGTGTAAGTTACGCGCACGAGCGTAATACCCTAAGCCAGTCCAGTGATGCAAAACTAAGTCTTCATCTGCATCAGCTAAAGCGATAATATCTGGAAAGCTTTGCATAAACTTTTCAAAGTATGGAATAACAGTAATAACTTGGGTTTGCTGTAGCATCACTTCAGACACCCACACTTTATAAGGTGTTTTACCTAGCTGCCACGGGAGTGTTTTACGCCCATGAAGGTGATACCAATCAACAACTTGATTAGAAAACCAGTGTGACTGTTCTTTATTTAAATCCAACATTTTTAACTTTTACTGATGCCCAATGGCGGCTCAGTCTATTGCAGTTAACAAAAAGATCAAGCTATACGGGGTGTAAAACCAGCTAATACTTGTGATTGCGGCCTCGGTCAGGGATAATATGCAACCATTTTTAAACACATTGTTTTTGTCAGGCCAATAATATGAGTGAATCAAGCAACACTAACCTTGAGCAAGCTAAGCAAGAAGGTAAATACATCCGCACCATTCGCAGTTTTGTAAAACGCGAAGGTCGATTAACCAAAGGCCAAGCCGCTGCAATCGAAAAATGCTGGCCAACAATGGGCCTAGAGCATAAAAACGGTATGCTTGATTTAAGCGAAGTTTTTGGCAACAACAACGATGTAGTAGTAGAAATTGGTTTTGGTATGGGTAAGTCGCTTGTCGAAATGGCAACAAATGCCCCTCACCTAAACTTTATCGGTATTGAAGTACATCGCCCTGGCGTTGGTGCTTGTTTAATGGATGCCGATGAAGCAGGCATTACCAACTTACGTATTTTTGAACACGATGCAGTTGAAGTACTTGCAGATTGCATACCTAATGAAAGCTTAACAACACTACAACTATTTTTCCCTGACCCTTGGCATAAAAAGCGTCACCACAAACGCCGTATTGTACAAACTGAGTTTGTTGAAAAGCTAAGAGCCCAACTTAAAATGGGTGGCGTTTTTCATATGGCAACAGACTGGGAAAACTACGCAGAGCACATGCTCGAAGTAATGAACGTAGCTCCTGGTTTTAAAAACCAATCAGAAACAAATGATTATGTTCCTCGTCCAGATTTACGCCCGCTTACTAAGTTTGAGCAGCGCGGACATCGCCTAGGTCATGGCGTGTGGGATTTAATGTTTGAGCGCACAGAATAATTAAATTTAATTACTCACTTTTACTTTTTTAAAACTAAATATACTGTAAGGCAAAGCCATTTATGAGCGTACTAACCAACCCAAGTTTACTGTTACTTCGTAATAGCGAGGCACTAACGGGCAAATCTATATTGGTGGTCAACTTTGTTCAAGATGGCTTTTTAACAGAGCTTAAAAAACTTAATCCGCAAAGCAAAGTAACTGCGTTTAGCTACAACCATGCTAACGGAGAGTTTGCTAAAAACACCAAAGATGTTGATGTTCATGTAAGCCACACAATACCTGGTAACGACTACGATTTAGTTATTCTTTACTACCCTAAATCAAAACCAGAGTTATTAATGGCACTTGATAATATTCGATCTGCTATTACTGATGATGCCGAACTATTAGTAGTAGGTGAAAACAAAAGTGGTGTTAAGTCAATTGAAAAGCAATTAGCTGGTAAGGCTGAGTTTAGTAACAAGATTGATTCAGCTAAGCACTGCGTTCTTTACTCATTTGCTGAAATTTCTAAGCACCCTCACTTTGATATTACGACTTACCATAAAAAGTTTGTTGTTAATGTTGCCGACACTGAATTTACAGCTATTAGTGTTCCTGGGGTGTTTAATCACGGTAGTTTAGATATAGGAACGAAAGTTCTACTGGAAAACGCACCGACAATTAAGCAAGGCAAAGTTCTCGACTTTGGTTGTGGCGCAGGTTTAATAGCAACTTTTTTAGGGCTTCATAATCCAGCACTTGAGTTTGTGTGTAGTGATGTAAGTGCGCTGGCAACTTATGCAACACAGCAAACCCTAAAGCTTAACAACATCAATGGTGAGGCTATATTAAGTGACGGCCTTAAAAGCATTAATGGCAAGTTTGATTTAATTATTAGCAATCCACCTTTTCATACTGGTATTGCAACCGACTACACAGTAGCAGAAACATTTTTAGCTAATGCAAAACAGCATTTAACTAAATTAGGGAAGCTAAATATTGTTGCTAACAGCTTTTTAAAGTACCCGCCTATTTTAGAAACTCAGTTTGAAAGCTATCAAACTGTATTTAAGAACAATAAATTTGCTGTATATAGCAGCTAATTTAAATTAGTAAAATGATTGAGCACAAACGTGCTCAAGCTAACTTTCGAATAAATATAAGAATTAATTTAGTTTTTTTTCCTTCATTTTTCCACGTCTTTGCTAAACTAATACTCTAAATAATTAAATTTAACTCAGGCGATAATGAAATAATGCCTAAAAAAGTTCATCAAAGTAGCATTCGAAAAGCACTCATTAATTTGATCATGCTTATTACAGCTATTTGCTTATCGTTATCTATTTCTATCTCTACGTATTTAAGCGTGAAAGAACAAAAGCAATTAATAGTTAATAAGCTTGTTATTCTTTCTGAAATTGTAGCTTTTGATGCTGGGCAATCGGTAATTGAAGATGATCGTAAAACAGAAGAAAAACGCCTTAAGTCATTTGAAAAGATCCCTCTTGTAAAAAACATACATATTTACTCAATAGAAAAAGCATCCCAAAAGCCTGTTTTCTTTATTAGCTTTAATGCTAAAAAAACACCTCCTGTGCCACTGAGAATAGACAGTGTAGAAGAGCTAAAAACACCACGAATTACCAGTGACCATATTGAGCTAACCCGCCCTATTTACGATAACGAACAAGTAGTAGGTTATGTGTATATGCGAGGAAGCCTCGAGAGTTTAGAGGTTTATATTGAGAGAAAAATATTAATAGACGTGTTATTAACATTATTAATTCTGGCGGTTGTTTACTTTATTGCTATTAAAGTTCAACGACGTATAGCTAAGCCAATAGAGCAATTAAGCATGTTATTGCAGAATGTGTCTAAAAATCATAACTACGATGCACGCGCACCAGTAACTGATGTAAAAGAAATAAGTGCTCTTTCAAATAGTTTAAATATCATGCTTACGCGTACAAAAAAACAACTTGAACGCCACGAAAAAGATAAGCAAGAAATCAAACAACTAAACCTAAGCCTTGAAGAAAAAGTAAACCAACGAACAATCGCCCTTAGAGAGGCAAATCAAGAGCTTTTATCAACTCTTGAGCGGATGCATCAATACCAAACACAAATTGTTGAAAACGAAAAAATGGCATCTTTAGGGCAAATGGTTGCAGGTGTTGCCCATGAAGTTAACACACCAATAGGGCTAGGTATTACAGGTTCTACGTTACTTAGAGATAAACTAGCAGACATACAGCAAAGCTTTGATGACAAAAAACTGACCTCAAGCCATCTAAAACGCTTTATAGATGAAGGTATTGAAAACTTAGATTTAATTTACCGCAACTTAAATCGTGCAGCTGACCTTATATCTAACTTTAAAAAAGTAGCGGTTATTCAAGATGACGGTGTAAATACCTATATTAATGTGCACAAATTAATAAGTGATGTTTTAACATCTATTCAATCTGAATTATTGCCCAAAAAGCCTGTTGTCACTATCAACTGTCCGACCGACTTGGCTATTCATAGTAAATCTGAACCTCTACAACAAGTTTTTCAGCAGTTACTTATGAACTCTGTAATTCATGGATTTATAGGTAAAGAAAACAATGAAATTCGCTTTGACGTAGAACTCGTCGGGAAAAAATTAACAATCGTTTATTCTGACAATGGTCAGGGCGTTGACAAAAATATTAAAAATAGAATTTTTGACCCATTTGTAACTTCAAAGCGCGGGCAAGGCGCAAGTGGCTTAGGCATGCACTTAGTTTATAACCTAGTAACACAAGCACTTGGCGGAAGAGTGATGTTTGATCTTGAAGAAAAACGCGGTGCTCGCTTTATAATTACTATTCCTTAAATAAAGACCATTAAAAAGTGCATATATTTAAAATTTATCCTTGAATTAGCATTTAATGACCTCATTAATGAGGCATGTGATAAGTGCGTAACATTATTTAATTGCTTTAAATAAATATTACCAAGCGATTTATGAACTTTTTTATCTTTGCTGTATCACATACATTGATGAAAGGTTAAAAAGTGATATAGTTTTGCTTTGAATTAGTCTGATTATTTTAAGTACCTTGTTTGATTGAATGATATGTCAATTATCAAAGGAAAATGGCTTCGACTTTATGATTCAAATAGCTACATCCATGTATATATCAATTAAACAGTAGTTTTTGCACTGTCCTTTTTAGCAGACTTTGGACACCCTACTGTTTTATTTTTATCCAATTTGTTTTTTCCTTGTTAACAAATGGGTATAATCCTATAATCTCTAGTAATCTCTAGTAATCGGTTATAAATTAGTCACCGATTTTTTATAAATAATATATTCCAAAAGGTTAATTAATAATGCAAACGCCAGTCATTCTAATCGTAGAAGATGAAGACGTAACTCGACTGAACCTAGTTAGTTTATTTGAAGCTGAAGGGTACAAAGTTATTGAAGCCATTGATGGCGATGATATGCATGACAAGCTTACAAATAACGATGACGTTAATCTTGTAGTTATGGATATCAACCTTCCTGGTAAAAACGGTCTTATTTTAGCCCGTGAATTACGCCAAAAGCGTAAAGTAGGTCTTATATTCCTAACTGGTCGTGATAACGATGTTGACCGTATTTTAGGTCTTGAAATTGGCGCAGATGACTACGTTACTAAACCGTTCAACCCGCGTGAATTAACTATCAGAGCTCGCAACCTTATTACTCGTACTGCCTTAGGTGGTGAAGAGTCAGCACTAGAAACAAATGGTGTTATTACGTTTAATGGTTGGGAACTTGATGAAAACAGCCGTTGTCTTACTTCTCCAAATGGCGACGCTAAGCGTTTACCTAAAGGTGAGTACAGAGCACTTCGTTTAATGCTTGATTCTCCAGGTCGCATTTTCAGCCGTGAGCAATTAATTAAGCATATGACAGGCCGTGAGCTTCGCGCAAATGACCGTACTGTTGACGTTACTATTCGTCGCATTCGTAAGCATTTTGAAAGTGATAACTCAACGTCTGAGTTAATCAGCACCATCCATGGTGAAGGTTACCGTTTCATTGGTAAAATTGACGCTTAATTAGAGCTAATTAGTTTCACTCTAATTGCTGTAAAAATAAATGAAGGGCTTTTTGTCCTTCATTTATTTTATCTGCCAGAATATCTAACCACTGCTTTAACACCTCATCAGATTCATCAATCGCACCATGTTCCATTATTTTGGCATGAAGCTGCACATCATTAAGACCTACTGAGCCAGCCGCACCTTTGAGTTTATGCGCTACTGATTCATACTCTTCTCTATCACCAGTATTTAATGAAGTAAGTAACTCTTGCTGATATTGTGGACTTAGCTTTTCGAATAGCTGACTACTGCGTCTAAACACAACTAAGCCCATTGAATTGACAAAGTCTTCTATTGTTTCTATATCTAATAAGTGTGCATCAATGCCTTTAAGGGCTTCTTCACTTACTTTTAACAGTGGCTCTGTGCATTCACTTTGCTTAATTCCAAATAAATCGGCCAGCATTTTATCAAGCTTCACTGTGTTAATTGGTTTGGCAAGCGCTCCTTGTATTGATATACCTTCAAGCTCTTCTTCAGCACTACGAACATTGGCGGTCAGAGCTACAATGGGTAATTTATCAAAGTGACTGTCTGAGCGTATTTGTTTGGCAACTACGTCACCATTTATATCAGGCAATTGCATATCAAGTAATACTAAATCTAAGTCATCTTCGGTTTCGACAAACGAGAGTGCATCTTCACCGGTTTCAGCCCACAATACCTCATGCCCGCGTTGCTCTAATAAGTTTGTAGCAATTTCGGCGTTAAGAGGTACATCTTCTACTAGTAAAATATACAAACCACGACCAACATAACTTTGCTCTGTTGGTGCTACACATAAACTAAGCGGTATCTGCACTGTAAAGCAGCTCCCTTCGCCCTCAGTACTATTTACTGTAATTATTCCTTTCATTGCACTTACAAGCGCCTTAGTTACAGCTAAACCAATACCTGAGCCTATAGCGTTAGTCCCGTTTAAGTCTGGCGCCTTGTAATACATATCAAATATATGAGCAAGCTGCTCTGGCGGAATACCTTGGCCGGTATCCGATACTTTAATAACTAACCACGGGCCTTCAACTCTATTCTCTCGGCTACATTCAAGAGTTACCTTTCCTTGCTGTGTAAACTTAACGGCGTTATTAATTAAGTTCCAAACAACTTGGCGTAAGCGAGTTGGGTCGAGCTGTGCGTAAATATCCAGCATCCCATTGCGCTTAATATCAAACTCTAGCTCTTTTTGCTCCGCGATTAAGCCCGCAAAGTTAACAACGTCATTTATAAAGTCTGACACGTTAATAGAGTTGGTCACTATATCGAGCTGATCTCTATCTATTTTGTCTAAATCAATAATATCGTTAAAAATATTACCGAGCGTTTCAGCACTCGAAAATATAGTATTACCCCAACTACGCTGCTGTTTGTTTAAGTCAGTATCAAGCAGCATTCGTGTTAAACCAACAATACCATTAAGCGGTGTTCGAAGTTCATGGCTTAATGTAGCAATAAACTTACCTTTGTCTTTATAGGCCGTTTCGAGCGCTTGAGCGGCCTCCTTACGACTTGTGATATCACGACCAAAGCCCAGTAAACCAATGTAGTCACCGTCATCATTTATAAAAGGCAATTTACGCAGCTCGAACCAACGCATTTCACCATTCACCTCATAACCCACATCAATAGTCAGCGCTTTATGGCTTTGCTCTACTTCTTTATCGGTTTTCAAAACTTCAGATAAAAAGTGACTAGGAAATATTTGCTCAACCGTTTTGCCAATTAGTTCGCTACTTGATTTGCCCATTACTTCTTCAAACATTTTATTACAACCAGCAAACACGCCATTATTATCGCGGTAATAAAACAAATCAGGAGATGAATCTACTATTGAGCGCTGCAGCATGCTTTGTTGAGCAAGTTCTTGTTGTGTTTTTTTACGCTCAGCAATTTCTCGTCGTAGTTCTTCAATAGCGCGGTGCTTGGCATGAAATGCCATTTTACGCTCATCAATTTCGATATTTAGACGATTAATGTTATCTTTTAAGGTTTGATTTAAAAGCTTTTCTTGCTTGGTGGCGCTATCTAAATAAGCATATGAGGCATCTAGTTGTCGAATTGAATTAAGCAACACACTTATAATTAAAGGAGAAACTACAGCCGTAAAAAATACCACGGCTAAAATATCAACCAGGTGTAATTCGCCTATCGCCACATAATAAAACATGCTCGATAAAATAAGAGATACAGTTAAAAATAAAGTGTAACAAATAGCAGCGGTTTTAAATTCACCAAATCGCGTTATTGAGCTGGAAAGTACCCGAGCCCAAGGGCTCAAAGAATAATCGGTCATACGTAATTTTATCTCTTAGCTGTGTACTTAATATAAAGAAGGCAATGCGTATGTATAAACATACCATTTTCCCAGATTTTAGCATTTTTCTCCTACCACTACTCACGTTGTGCGATAAAAACAGAATTTTTCATGTTTGATTTAGCTCATCTATTAAACTCATCATTTCAGCAATAAATTATTTAGTGTAAAATGCCCCGCTTTATTATCCCCAAAATACGAGTAGCGCACATGCAAACCAATATGCCAGATATAGCAGACACTGCACCCGCTTTACAAACAGGTAAATTAGACTGGGTTGGCATGGGCGAAATAGAACTGCCATTTATTTTTGAATCCCGAGACTTATCTCCAGTTACAGTAAACGCCAAAGCTCGTGCATTTGTAAATTTACATAAAGAAGATGCCAAAGGCATTCATATGTCACGTCTATTTTTGGCACTTGATCTGCTTTCAACTGAGCAGCAAGTCAATCCGCAAACAATAGCGCAAGCACTCGATACCTTTATAACTAGCCACGAAGGGCTGAGCGATAAAGCACAAATTGAATTTAAATTTGAATTACCGCTACGCCGTAAGTCACTATTAAGTGGTAAAGCGGGCTGGAAAAGCTACCCAGTTGTACTGACCAGTACGATTGAAAATAACGTTATTAGCTACGAGCTAACCGTAGATGTTACTTATTCTTCAACGTGCCCATGCTCTGCTGCACTTGCGCGCCAGCTTATACAAAACGCGTTTAACGAAAAGTTTAACCAAGAAACGTTGAGCCAAAAAGATGTGCACGAATGGCTAGGCACTACACAAGGTATTGTAGCGACTCCCCACTCGCAGCGCTCTATTGCCAACGTAAAAGTAAAGCTTGATAGCAACATTCAAGAATTTGACGTAGTTACGCTAATTAACACTCTTGAAGCTGAGCTTAAAACACCAGTACAAGCAGCAGTAAAACGTGAAGATGAGCAAGAATTTGCCCGTTTGAATGGTCAAAACCTTATGTTTTGTGAAGATGCAGCGCGTAAAATTAAAGCATTGCTAGAGGCAAACCATTACAGTGATTATTGGCTGCAAATAAACCACTATGAATCACTGCATGCACACGATGCTGTAGCTATTGCAGTGAAAGGTGTTAAAGGAGGCTACAAAGCTTAATCGCTGTGTAGCTATTGCTTGTAAACCAGCCGGTAATTATTTTATAACCCATACTTTTTAGGCACGTAAATTGCTTTGTTTGAGCAGTGTCAATTTGTTGTTATGGAGTTACCGTATGGAATTCGCTTTATTATTAATCCTAGTATTAGTTGTCGGGGCCTCTGTTGTTGCGTCAAAATTTAATGACGATGGCGGAAACCCGTATCCTTTTACTCGCAAGCAAACTGTTTTTACGCAGGTTGAAGGCGCTTTTTTAAATCTTCTAGAGCGTGCTGTTGGCGATCAATATAAAATTGTTAGTCGTGTTAAGTTAATCGACGTTATTGACTGTAAGCAAGGCCTTTCAGTAAAGTCTAAACGTGCTGCTTTAGCTAAAGCTAAAAATAAGCAACTCGACTTTGTTTTAATCGACAAAGAAAAACTAACAATCATTGCTGCTGTTGACCTAGTTAACAATGCCAACAAAGATGGCCACAAAGCTCAACGCGACTGGTTTGTAAACGGTGCACTAGAGTCTGCGGGCATTCCACATATTCGTATGAAAGTTAAATCGGGCTACCGCCCTTCTGAAGTACGCGATGCAATTATGTTTAAACTTGGTAAGCCTGCAGCAACACAAACTCAGCGGCCTGTTCGTAATCGCTCACATAAGCCAGCGGTACTTTCACCTTCTCAGGCTAAAGCGCAAACCACCGCGTTAGCTGAAATTTAAAAAACGAATTAAATACTCTCCTAAAAAGTATTTAAAGCGAGCTCATAAACAAGCTCGCTTTTTTGTTTTTTATTGTTAACTTCACGTATAATCAAGTGATTCAAACTCAGGAATTAAACTTTATGAATGTTGGTATTATTGGCGCAATGGAGCCAGAAGTTAAAATTTTACGTGAAGCTATGCAAAACCCACAAATTTTAACTAAAGCAGGTTTCACTTTTTATACTGGCGAGTTGGCTGGTAACACGGTGACACTTGTTCAATCTGGTATTGGTAAAGTCGCATCAACTATTGCAACTACCTTACTGATCGATAACTTCAAACCTGATTGCATAATTAACACAGGCTCAGCCGGTGGATTCGATCCATCGCTAAGTGTTGGCGATGTAGTAATTTCGTCAGAAGTACGTCACCACGATGTAGACGTAACTGCTTTTGGCTACGAAATTGGCCAAGTACCACAAATGCCGGCAGGCTTTGCAGCACACCCTAAATTAGTTGAAGCAGCACAGCAAACAATCGAACAAATCAGTGATGTTAAAACACTCGTTGGCTTAATTTGTACTGGTGACACATTTATGTGTGACCCTATACGCATTGATAAAGCACGTAGTGATTTTCCTACAATGCTTGCTGTTGAAATGGAAGGTGCTTCTATTGCACAAACGTGTTTTACGCTAAACACACCATTTGTTGTAATTCGCTCAATGTCTGATATTGCTGGTAAAGAGTCACCACAATCATTTGAAGAATACCTAGAAACAGCATCAATCAACTCATCTAAAATGGTTGTTGCACTTTTAGAAAAACTAACAGCAGTATCTTTGTAAATGCTTAGCAATATTGTTCAAAATCACTTGGACTTTATTGCCTTTATACTAGCGCTCCTTGCTGAGCGCTTTATTCCCCTTATTAGCTGGTATCATCCTAATACGGCGTTAAATGCTGTTTTTAGTGCTATTGGCAAACGTATATACAAAAGCAAAGAACCTAAAAGCTATCAATATTTGGCAGCTATACTCGCAAGCTCACTTATTTTAAGTGTCATTCTCATTATTGTAGTGTTGCTACTCGAGTTTGCTTTTTATCCTGAATTACTCGCTGGCCTTATTTTATACTTATGCTTAGAAAGTAAGAGCATTGATAAAAAAGCACTTCGCATTGCAAAGCTAACTAAACAAAATCAAAAATCCACAGCGCGCGAATTACTAAAGCCACTGCTTGCCCGTGAAGTTAATAGACTTTCATCAGCTGGTATTATCAAAGCATTAATTGAGAGCTTAATACTGCGCACCGCTCGATACTATTTCGTAGTCATATTTATATTTTTAGCATTTGGTCCTATTGCTGCCCTTGCCTATCGGTTACTTACCTTAATACAACAAGCCTGGCGTAGTGATATCCCCCCAAATAGTTACTTTTTAAAGCCGCTTAAAACACTCTTGTTTATTATTGAATATATTCCCATGCGCTTACTCGCTTTAACTATTGCAGCAAGTCGAGCAAGCAAACAAAGCATGCATTATATAAAGCATTATGGCAGGCATTTTTATCAAACAAATACAGGCTGGCTCTTAAGCACATGTTCTGCATCACTTGGCGTGCAGCTGGGCGGGCCTGCAGTTTATTTAGGTACTCGCTTTAATAAAATGCGTATTGGCACTGATAGACTACCTACACCCGAGGATGTACCTGTAATAATTAATAGGTTAAATCAGGCGCGTGTATTTTGGTTGCTAGTGATAGCCAGCATTGAAATATTAAAATTGATTTAAAGGGCTCAAAATACGAGCACAAAAAAACCAGCCGAGGCTGGTTTTTTAGTTTTTAAACTGTGCTTAAGCTACAGTGATGTTTGCAAACTTACGTTTACCTACTTGGTAAATAGCAGTTGTGCCTTTTGCTATTTCAAGTTTGGTATCAGTGATTTTATCTTCACCGTTAAGTTTAACTGCACCTTGCTTAATCATACGCATTGCTTCTGATGTACTTACTACTAAATTTGCTTCTTTAAGCAAGTTAGCAATTAAAATAGTATCTTCTGTAATAGTGATTGTTAGCTCTGGGATTTCATCTGGTAACGCTTTTTTCTGAAAACGCTGAATAAAATCATCATGTGCACCTTGTGCATCAGCTTCACTATGAAAACGAGCAATTAGCTCTTTAGCTAGTTCAATTTTAATATCGCGCGGATTCGTACCTTGCTCAACACGTTCTTTTTGAGCTGCAATTTCTTCAATAGAAAGCGCACTTAATAAGTCGTAGTAACGCCACATTAGCACATCACTAATTGACATTATTTTACCAAACATATCGTTAGGTGCATCAGTAATACCAATGTAGTTACCAAGCGACTTAGACATTTTTTGAACGCCGTCAGTACCTTCAAGTAATGGCATCATTAATACTGTTTGCGGCTTTTGACCTTCTACTTTTTGTAGCTCACGGCCCATTAACAAGTTAAAGCGCTGATCAGTACCACCTAGTTCAACATCTGACTCTAGTGCAACCGAATCCCAACCTTGTACCAGTGGATATAAAAACTCATGAATTGCAATTGGTTGGCCGCTTCCATAACGCTTTTTAAAGTCATCACGTTCAAGCATACGTGCTACGGTTTGGTTTGCAGCAAGTTTAATCATGCCTGCAGCGCCTAACTTTTCCATCCAAGTAGAGTTAAATGCAACAGTGGTTTTAGCAGGCTCTAGAATTTTGAATACTTGTTCTTTATATGTTTCGGCATTGGCTAGTACATCTTCACGAGTAAGTGGTTTACGCGTTACGTTTTTCCCCGTTGGGTCACCAATCATGCCAGTAAAGTCACCAATTAAGAAAATAACCTCATGACCTAAATCCTGAAAGGTTTTCATTTTATTAATTAGTACAGTGTGTCCTAAGTGTAAATCAGGCGCTGTAGGATCAAAGCCTGCTTTTATTTTTAGCTTCTTGCCCGACTTTAGTTTTTCAACTAGTTCGTCTTCAATTAATATTTCTTCTGCACCGCGTTTTATCTCTGCTAGAGCGGTTTGTAAATCCACTGTGTATTACTCCAAAATTCTGCCGACGAAGGGGCGACTAGTTACTTGCGTAGTCACGGTTTAATAAAGGTTTAAACCGAATAAATAGATGTAGCTAACATAACAAATTTCTACCTAATTAAAACAACTTTTTAAGTGATTCATGCAACTAAACTAAATCAATTGAGTCTTAGCTAGGTAGAGCGTTAAAAAAGGCTTTCTAAGCCCGATTTTAGCGTAGTTTAAGGTCAGTTTAAATCTACAAAACACTAGTATTCGTACATTATTAAGTATATCCTGCAATATTATGTATTTATTATCTTGACAGCAGAAAAAGGCACGTTATGGTTCACGTGGTTCACACGCTCCCCAAAAAACACAAATTGCTTATTCTAGGTTTGGTTTCTGCTATTGTTGGCTTAGCCTTTCTTCCTTCTGAAAAAGCCACTGCATCCAAAGACAATAGTGCAAATGCACTAGAAATTGGTAAGCGCTATGAGTTACAAGTTAAAGTTGATAACAACGAAAAATTAACTGAGTTAAATTCAGAGCAAGCAGCAGAAAAGTTACCAGAATACGACTTTGTCGATCATAAAGTTAAAAATGGCGACAATTTAGCAATTATCTTTAAGCGTGCTGGTTTTTCGGCTCAAACGCTTCATAAACTAATTAACACTAATGCAGAGACTCGCAAACTTACTAAAATTCACCCAGGTGAAATACTTAGTTTTGCGACAGCTGAAGATGGCTCCTTAGCTCAACTGCGCTATGTGATTTCAAAAACAGATACTTTATTTGTTACCTTAAACGAAGAAGGTAATTACGATACAGCTATTGATAGCAAAGAAATTGAAACGCTAACCAAAACCGCTGGCGGCGAAATATCTAATAACTTTTGGACTTCAGCAATTGCAGCAGGTTTAAGCGAACGCCAAATAATGAACTTTGCTGACATATTTGGTTGGGATGTTGATTTTGCAAACGACATTCGTAAAGGCGATGTATTTGGCTTAATTTACGAGTCTCACTATGTTGATGGCGAGTTTATTGGTACCGGTAAGATTATTGCAGCTGAATTTGTAAACCAAGGTCAGCGCTTTGCAGCTATTCGCCATACCGACGGCAATTTTTATACGCCTGAAGGGCGTAGCATGAAAAAAGCATTTTTACGTGCGCCTGTAAGCTTTAAATATATTAGTTCGAGCTTTAATCCTCGCCGCTTACACCCTGTTACTGGGCAAGTTAGAGCCCACCGTGGTATCGACTTTGCTGCACGCACTGGTACACCTGTTGTTGCATCTGGTAACGGTAAAGTAATTAAAGCCGGTTACAGCAAGTACAACGGTAACTACGTATTTATTAGCCATGGCACGCAATATGTAACTAAGTACTTACACCTAAATAAGAAGCTAGTTAAAACGGGCCAAAAAGTTAAACAGGGCCAACAAATTGGTACTGTAGGTTCTACAGGTCGTGTTACTGGTGCACATTTACACTATGAATTTTTAGTAAATGGCGTTCACCGTAATCCTAAAACTGTAAAACTCCCTAAGTCAGAGCCATTACCTCGCTCAGAACTTGCCAAGTTTAAACCTATTGCTGATAACTTTATTGCCCAGCTTGAGCGCAATCGCGAGCTACAGTTAGCACTTAAATAAAGTTTATCAATAAACATTAAAAAAGCCTTTGCAGGTTTAACCTGCAAAGGCTTTTTTGTATACGCTATAAACCATTAGTACATCAGTACATAAATGAGCTGAATAACTAAAGACACCATCACTAATGGCCAAATATATTTACTGTATTTGGTTGCGCCGTTGAGCCCTATTTTACTTTGATACTTTTCAAGCAAGGGTATAAGTATCGCCAGCGCAACAAACAAACCAATTAAAATAACGAATATGTTCATATTAACGCCCTACTTATGGTAATTCGTGGCCTTTAGCGCTTACATAAAGTGCATACCAATGCTCACGAGTTAGCTCTACGTTTACAGCATCACAAGAGGCTTTAATCCGTTTAGCATTAGTTGTTCCAATAATTGGCTGAATAGATGCGGGATGGCGAAGCAACCATGCAAGTACAATTGCCTCAGCAGAGGTTTCATAAAGTGCAGCCAGCTTATTAACTAAAAGACTGGTGTTGATATCTGCCTGAGATGCGTTTGATAAATCACTACCGCTGTACAAGCCTTGGCATAAACTACCCCAGCTTTGAATTTGGATTTCAAAATGGCGACAGTACTCAATACTACCTGGCGTAAAATTAAGATCTTTACCGTCACTGTTACCGGCATATACACCTTCATCAACAAACTGATGTTTTTGTAAACTAGCCTCAATTTGGTTAGCCACAATTGGCATATCAAGCGCATGTTGTAAAAAGTTCATTTGGTGCTGCTGCATATTAGACACTGCAAAATTGCGCACTTTACCGCTTTCTTTTAAGCAACTAAATATACGAGCAATCTCGTTAACTTCCATGAGTGGATCAGGGCGATGCAGCATAAGTACGTCTAAATAATCTGTATTTAATCGTTTTAATGATGCTTCAACTGATTGCTCAATCCACTTTGATGAAAAATCATAACGCTTTGGCCCTAAGTCATCTTCAAAACGAATCCCACACTTAGATTGAATATACATGTGATCTCTAAGCTCTGGTCGCTCACTTAATGCTTTACCAAAAACCTGTTCTGCTTTACCAAAAGTATAAATATCAGCATGGTCAAAAAAATTAATACCACCTTCAATGGCGTTATCTATACATTCATGAGCTTGCTTAACATGTGCATCAGTGATTGCGTCTTTATTCCAACCGCCGCCCAGACCCATACATCCAAATACAAGTTTACTAACATGAGGCAAGTGCTTTGCTAAAGGTGTGTGAAGCATGATAACTATCCTTAAAATGTTGAAGAGCTGTTACTGTAAACAAAAAGCACTAAACAAGAAACCATTAAGAGGCGAAGAAATTAAGAACAAAAAAAAGCGCAGTAAACTGCGCTTAATGGTTAATCTATTTTAAATTACATTTTTAGCCAACAAGTGCTAATAAGATACCCGCAGCAACTGCACTACCAAGTACACCCGCTACGTTGGGTCCCATTGCATGCATAAGTAAAAAGTTATGTGGGTTACTTTCAAGGCCAACTTTATTAACTACTCGTGCCGCCATTGGCACAGCCGATACACCTGCCGCCCCAATTAATGGATTTATAGGCGTTTTAGATATTCGGTTAAGTCCTTTTGCCATAAATACGCCAGATGCCGTACCAATTGCAAAAGCCAGTGCGCCAAGCACTAAAATACCAATCGTCTCAACAGTTAAAAACTTATCTGCAGCAAGCTTTGAACCAACAGCTAAGCCTAAAAATATAGTTGTAACATTGATGATTTCGTTTTGAGCACTGTTACTTAATCTATCAACAACACCCGACTCTCGCATTAAGTTACCTAAACAAAACATACCTACCAGCGGTATAGCAGCCGGTAAAAACATAGCCGTTAAACTAAGCACCATAAGTGGAAAAATAATCTTTTCCTTTTTAGATACTTTGCGAAGCTCTGGCATTTTTATTTTACGCTCCTCTGGGGTTGTTAGTGCACGCATAATTGGCGGCTGAATAATTGGCACAAGTGCCATATATGAATACGCAGCTACTGCTATTGCGCCTAGTAAATCAGGTGCCAGTTTTGATGCTAAAAATATCGCTGTTGGCCCATCGGCACCACCTATAATGGCTATAGCCGATGCGTCCTGTAGAGTAAATTCAAAACCTGGCACATAGTTAAGTAATATAGCGCCAAACAATGTAGCAAAAATACCAAACTGTGCAGCCGCACCTAATAACAACATACGTGGGTTTGCAATAAGTGCGCTAAAGTCGGTCAGCGCCCCTACTCCCATAAATATCAACAGCGGAAAAATCCCCGTATCAATACCCACATAATAAACGTAGTACAAAAGCCCACCTGGGTCTGACAAACCTGCCACTGGTACATTTGTTAAAATTGCACCAAAACCAATAGGTAGTAATAATAGTGGTTCAAAGCCTTTAGCTATCGCTAAAAACAGTAATAAACACCCTACCGCAATCATTATTAACGATGGGATTGTAAAGTTAGCAATGCCTGTCGCATTCCAGAGGTTTAAAATACCTTCCATCCTCTATTTACTCCTAAGCTAATGCAATCATAGCGTCGCCGGTAGTTACAGCATCGCCTTCACTAACTAACACTTCAGCAATTGTTCCGGTATGCGTAGCGCGTATTTCAGTTTCCATTTTCATGGCTTCCATAATAATCACTACATCGCCTTCGTTAACAACTTGCCCAGCTTTTACCTTAATCTTAAAAATATTACCGGCTAGAGGCGCGTTAAGTGTTTCACCTGATGCAACCGAAGCAGATTGAGGAATGTGCTCAGAGTCTTTTAATGTTACTTCCTTAAGTTCACCACCTTGCGCTACGACTACGTCATAAACTTTACCATCTACTTTTACGCTGTATTGCTCAGCCTTCACTTTGTTACTATTTGAAACTGATTTAGAAGGTGCTTTACTGCTTTTATCTTCAACAGAAGGTACTGGCTCAAATGCATCTGGGTTGTTGCGGTTTTTAATAAACTTCAAACCAACTTGTGGGAATAATGCATAAGTTAATACGTCATCAATTTGATCATCAGCAAGTGTTAAACCTTGCTCTTGTGCTTCTTTTAATAACTCAGCTTCAAGCGTTGCAAGCTCAGGTGCAATGTTATCTGCAGGGCGACAAGTAATAACTTCCGCTCCATCAAGCACGCGCTCTTGTAGCTCTTTATTCATTGGTGCTGGTGTTAAGCCATATTCACCTTTTAATACGCCAGCAGTTTCTTTAGTAATGGTTTTATAACGCTCACCCGTTGCACATTAAGTACCGCTTGAGTGCCAACAATTTGCGACGTTGGTGTTACTAAAGGTAAAAAGCCAAGATCTTCACGTACACGTGGGATCTCAAGTAAAACCTCATTAAGCTTATCGGCTGCGCCTTGCTCTTTAAGTTGGTTTTCCATGTTTGTAAGCATGCCACCAGGTACTTGAGCTAGTAAAATACGCCCGTCAACCCCTTTTAAGCTACCTTCAAATGCCGCATATTTTTTACGTACATCTCTAAAGTAAGCAGCAATTTCTTCTAGGTGGTTTAAATCAAGCTCAGTATCACGCTCAGTCCCTTCAACTATCGATACAATAGTTTCAGTTGCAGAATGTCCATAAGTCATACTCATTGATGAAATAGCGGTATCGAGCATATCAATGCCAGCATCAATTGCTTTTTGGTAAGTAGCAGTACTTAAACCTGTTGTAGCGTGGCACTGCATAGCAATTGGAATAGATACAGTTTCTTTAAGTGCTTTAATTAGTTGTTCAGCATCGTACGGCTTTAATAAACCCGCCATATCTTTAATACAAATTGAATGACAACCCATATCTTCAAGCTGCTTTGCAAGAGTTAGCCACATATCAAGTGTATGAACTGGGCTAACTGTGTACGAAATAGTACCTTGAGCGTGAGCGCCTACTTTTACAGCCGCTTTAATAGCTGTTTCTAGATTGCGAACATCGTTCATTGCATCAAATATACGAAATACGTCAACGCCATTTTTATGTGCACGTTCTACAAATTTTTCAACTACGTCATCAGCGTAATGGCGGTAACCTAATAAGTTTTGACCGCGTAATAGCATTTGCTGTTTAGTATTAGGCATCGCTTTTTTAAGTGCACGAATACGCTCCCAAGGATCTTCGCCTAAATAACGAATACACGAGTCAAATGTAGCACCACCCCACGATTCAATAGACCAATAACCCGCATCGTCTAATTTGCTAGCAATCGGTAGCATATCGTCTAGGCGCATACGCGTTGCTAATAATGATTGGTGAGCATCGCGTAATACCAATTCTGTTAATTTTAATTTAGCCATGTGTGTGCCCCTTATTTATTATTTGATTTGTACTGAGCAATGGCAGCACTAATAGCAGCGATGTGCTCATTAGGCACACCTTGAGATTTAAAAGATGGTGATTTAACTGGTGTCGCCACGTCAGGTTCGCTAAAGCGCGTCACCAAATTAGACATAAGCGTTACTGCACCAATTAATATCGACAGAAATACAAACACCCCAACCATGCCAGTAAGCATTAAGTTACCAGCCGTTGTGAGTAGAGCACCTATATCCATTTTTCTCCCCTTGAAACCCATATCGAAAATAAAAAATCGATTTAATTAAATATTTATTCACTGGATAATAACAAAACTAATCGCTTTGTCTACATCTTGTAAATTGGTAAAACCAATTAAACAATAAACAACATAACACTCAATTAATTTACATGCTATAACTCAGCAATCACGCGCTCTACAATACATACAAGAAATAACGACTATAGCTAATAGTTATATGGAAGTTGTTAATTAACTATCAAGCTAAGTAAAAATAAACACTAATTCTTAATATAAAATGCAAAGCCACACACCACTTGTTAATTGGTCTTACCAAAATAAGTCTATTTAGTGAACATTTAGTAGTTATTTGCAACAGTGTGAATAACTTACATAACAAAGCGTAAAAGTTACTAACCAACTAATAACTAGAGTAACAGCAAAAAACCATAACCAATTGATATTTATACTAAATAAACTTTGGCATATAACTGGCATTAATTATTATGAACAAATTTGATAACCAAGGAGAAAACAATGTTACGCTGGACAATTACATTTTTAGTTATTGCTTTAATCGCTGCAGTGTTAGGTTTTGGTGGCATCGCAGGTGCCGCAGCTGGTATAGCAAAAATTATATTTTTTATCTTTTTAGTACTTTTAGTGATTTCATTAGTTTCAGGTGCACTACGTGGTAAATCACCCAGGTAGATAAAGCATTCAACTAACTAACACTAAAATTTAATTAATACTTACAAGGAATTACACTATGAACTCTACAACTTTAAAAGCAGCACTAATCGCAGTATTTGCAGGTTTTTTCATGATGGGTTGTGAAGACAACCATGCAGAAGATGCTGGCGAACGTATCGACGAAGCAGTAACTGACGTGCAAAACTCTGTTGAAGATGCATGTGAAAATGTTAAAGAAGGCGTGAACGCTGAAGAAACTAACTGTTAATTCTTCTTGAACCGCTAAAAAAAACGGCTTTCGAGCCGTTTTTTTGTGCCAGTAATAAAATCACTGACTATAAAGCTGCTCATTTAGCAGTTAGCTTGTTAAAATAAAAAAAACGATATTTAAAGCAAGGCAAAATGGTATTCACAACCACCTACACATTAGATAAACCCTACTTTTACGAGTGTTTTGATGAGTCACTCCCTTATAGTAAGCGTGCAAAACCTAAATACTTTTTACTTGTGCTGTTAGTTGCGCTTGGTTTATTTGGCATTTATGTTTTAGACGATCATTACTTAGGATCGTTTATGATCATGTTAGCGGTACTCGAGTGCGTCGCTTTTTACTATCGCAGACCATGGTGGGTAACCAGACAAATGCTCAGCAGAGCATCAGGCTCTGAGGTAACACTTACCTTTGATGAAGAAGGTATTAAATCTGCTAATCATTACAAAAGCTATCAATTAGAATGGCAAAATATAAGCGAAGTAATAGACACCCAGCAAGGTATTATTATTAAAAACAAAAGCGGCATGCAGTACATATCAAAACAAATACTTAGTCCTGAAACACTCGCTTTTATAAACAAAAAAGCCACTCAGTGAGTGGCTTTTAGTCTAGTTGAGTTAATTACTCAACTACGTATACGTGTTGATTAAGCATTGCCCGGATTAGGGTTCGACTTTTCAGCTTGTATGCGCATGTAAATCTCTTCACGATGCACTGATACGTCTTTTGGTGCATTAACACCGATTCGAACTTGATTTCCTTTAACACCTAGAACAGTAACTGTTACTTCGTCACCAATCATTAGGGTTTCACCTACTCTACGAGTTAGTATTAGCATTCTCTTGCTCCCATGTTCCAATAAAAATTATAAGATTCCGCTTAAACATACTAATGAAAATTAGACTGAAAAGTAAGTAAAAACTCGCAATCTATCCATTTTCTGTTAAAAATGCCTTGTGTAATGCACGAACAGCCAACTCTAAGTACTTTTCATCTATTAAAACTGAAATTTTAATCTCTGAAGTCGAGACTAAAACCACATTAATATTTTCCTGCGCTAATGCATCAAAAAATAAACTAGCGACACCAGAATGTGATTTCATACCCATGCCAACAGCAGAGACTTTAGCTACTGCTTGCAATCCGCTTATATTTTGAGCACTGAGCTGAGCTTGATCTTCACTCAATAATTCAAGTGCTTGCAGATAATCATTCGAGTGCACAGTAAAAGCATAGTCTATTTTTTCAAAGTTATGATTAACTTGATTAATCATATCTATTTCGATGCCATTTTCGGCAAAAAGTTTCAATATTTTTGAAAGATATTGCGTGCCCGTTGGCACACCTTGTACCTTAATTAAGCATTCGTCACGATTAAACGCAATCCCCGATACAACCTTGCTTGGCATATCGTTCTCCTCAAAACTTATTAATGTACCTTCATCGGGATTAAAGCTCGAAAGCACCCTAAGTGGCACATTATGTTTTCCTGCGGCTTCTACTGAGCGAATATGCAAAACTTTCGCCCCTAAACTTGCCAGCTCTAGCATTTCGGCAAAGGTAACTTGGCTCATTCTGCGCGCGTTAGGTTCAACACGAGGATCTGTAGTATATACGCCGTCAACGTCTGTATAGATCTGGCATTCGTCAGCTTTTATAGCCGCTGCTATTTCTACAGCCGATGTATCGGTGCCGCCGCGCCCAAGCGTTGTAATATTGCCCTCAACATCACGCCCCTGAAACCCAGCAATAATAGCAATACGATTATGCTCAAGCTCATGCTTCAAACGCGTAGCAGCAACCTCTGCAATACGAGCTTTACCAAACATGTTATCGGTTAAAATATTGACTTGATCGGCTAATAAGCTCACAGCAGAGTGGCCACGTTTTATAATAGCCATAGCAAGTAGTGATACAGAAACCTGCTCTCCGGTGCTAATAAGTACATCTAGTTCACGGCTACTCGGGCGAGTATCGATTTGTTTGGCGAGATTAATTAAGCGGTTGGTTTCTCCCGACATAGCCGAGAGCACCACAACCACTTGGTGTCCTTGTTGTCTGGTTTTTACAACAAGGTCGGCGACCGCTTCAATTCTCTCTATCGAGCCGACCGAAGTGCCACCGAATTTTTGAACAATAAGCGCCACTTAGGCTTAAGTACGCTCAGTTAACCAAGCTGTAACGCTATCTAGTGCAGCAGCAAGGTTTTGTGGCTCGCTACCACCGGCTTGTGCCATATCTGGACGACCGCCACCTTTACCACCTACTTGGCCTGCCATGTGGTTAACTAACTCACCGGCTTTTACTTTGCCTGTTAAGTCTTTAGTTACACCAGCAATTAGGCTTACTTTGTCGCCACTGGCAACACCGAGGGCAATAACACCTGAGCCAATTTTGTTTTTAAGGTCATCAACCATACCGCGCAGTGCTTTAGATTCAGTACCTTCAACATTTGCTACAAGTAGCTTAACGCCGTTAATTTCAACAATCGAATCAAGTAAAGATGCACCCGCTGCACTTGCTAACTTATCGTTAAGTTGCGCAATTTGCTTTTCAAGACCTTTAGACTTTTCAAGTAACGCGGTTACTTTTTCAAGTACCGATGCGCTATCGGCTTTAACTAAAGCAGCTACATCATGTAATTGTTGCTCTTGCTCGCTAACATAAGCAACTGCATCAGCACCAGTTACCGCTTCAATACGGCGAACGCCTGCTGCAATACCGCTTTCAGATACTATTTTAAATAAACCAATATCGCCTGCGCGCTCAACGTGAGTACCACCACAAAGCTCAATAGAGTAGTCGCCAATAGTAACTACACGTACTTCGTCATCGTACTTTTCGCCAAACAACGCCATAGCACCTTTCGCTTTAGCATCATCAATAGCCATAAGCTCAGTATTAAGTGCAAAGTTACGACGAATTTCGTCATTAACTACACGCTCAATTTCACGTAGCTCATCTTTTGTAACCGCTTCAAAGTGCGAAAAGTCAAAACGTAAACGATCAGGCTGAACAAGTGAGCCTTTTTGGCCTACATGGTCGCCTAATAATTGGCGTAGTGCTTCGTGTAAAATATGTGTAGCTGTGTGGTTTTTCTTAATGCTATCGCGGCGTGCATCATCAATAGTCGCATCCACTTTATCGTTAACACCAATGCGGCCTTGCACAGTACCGTGGTGAGCAAAAGCATTACCAAGTTTAGTGGTATTAGTAACATTAAATTCGCCACCAGCAACTGTAATAGTACCCGTGTCGCCCGTTTGGCCGCCTGATTCAGCGTAAAACGGTGTGCGGTCTAATACTACAATACCCTGTTGACCATCTTCTAATAACTGAACAGCTTCGCCACCGGCAAAAATTTCTACCACTGTCGCGCTATGGTGTGTGCTGTCGTAGCCTTTAAACTCAGTAAGCTTTTCTGATTTTAATTGCTCATTGTAATCAGCACCAAACTTACCCGCTTGTTGCGCTGTTTTACGTTGTACAGCCATGCACTCTTCAAAGCCTTGATGATCAATCGTCATCTGGCGCTCACGCGCAACATCGGCAGTTAAATCAGCTGGAAAACCATACGTGTCGTAAAGTTTAAATACTAAATCGCCCGGTATAATATCGCCTTTAAGGTCACTTAAGCTTTCTTCTAAAATAGCTAAGCCACGCTCAAGTGTTTTACCAAACTGTTCTTCTTCAATGCGTAATACTTTTTCGATAATTTCTTGTTGCTTAGCAAGCTCTGGGTACGCTTGCCCCATTTGCTCAATTAGCGCAGCAACTAATTTATAGAAAAACGAACCTTGCGCACCTAACTTATTACCGTGGCGCACTGCACGACGAATAATACGACGTAGCACATAACCACGCCCTTCGTTAGATGGCATAACACCGTCAGAGATTAAAAACGCACACGAACGAATATGATCCGCCACTACGCGTAGTGACTTATCGTCCATATCTTGCGCGTTAGTAACACTTGCAGCAGCGGCAATTAAGCCTTGGAATAAATCGATTTCGTAGTTTGAATGCACACCCTGCAAAATTGCAGAAATACGCTCAAGGCCCATTCCCGTATCAACAGATTGCTTAGGTAGAGGCAGCATAGTACCGTCGCTTTGACGGTTGTATTGCATAAATACAAGGTTCCAAATTTCGATGAAACGGTCGCCGTCTTCCTCTGGAGTGCCCGGAGGTCCGCCCCAAATATGCTCACCATGGTCATAAAATATTTCAGAACACGGACCACATGGACCGGTATCGCCCATAGACCAAAAGTTGTCAGAGGTCGCAATACGAATAATACGATCTTCACTTAAGCCAATATCTTTTGACCAATACTCAAACGCTTCTTCATCATCGTGATAAATAGTAACAAGCAGTTTTTCTTGAGGTAATTTAACAACCTCAGTTAAAAACTCCCACGCAAACTTAATCGCGTCTTGCTTAAAGTAATCGCCAAAGCTGAAGTTACCTAACATTTCAAAAAATGTATGGTGGCGAGCAGTGTAGCCTACGTTTTCTAAATCGTTATGCTTACCGCCAGCACGTACACAGCGCTGCGAACTTGTCGCACGTGTATAAGGGCGGCTTTCTGCGCCTAAAAATACATCTTTAAATTGCACCATGCCGGCATTATTAAATAACAACGTGGCATCGTTACCCGGTATAAGCGAGCTAGAAGGTACTATTTGATGTTGCTTGCTGGCAAAAAAGTCTAAAAACTGTTGCCTAATTTGTGCGGTAGTCATGTGCTGCATTTGAAAGTCTCACCTGTATTTACTGTGCTTGCATTGCAAAATTAATTTCATCGTAGCTAAAACCTCGATACATTAAGTAGCGCACGCGCTTAGCTTTATCTTTGTAATCGAGATCTGGCGGTGTATTCGAATATTTTTTATTGTACGCATCCTGCGCAAGCTCAAACCAATCTATTTCAAGCTCTTCAACTACCATTTCAAGTAGCGAACGATCAATCCCTTTGCCCATAGCTTCGCTTTGTATTCGCTTAAGCCCGTGGCATTTAAATATGTGTTTTCTTACAAAGCCTTCACAGTATCGCTGCTCGTTAATAAAATTGTGCTTTTCGCACCAATCAAGCAGCGTTTCAATAAACTCTTCTGTCGCTTCTTTTTGCTGTAATTTGAGCGTTAACTCACGACGCGAATATTCTTGGCGCCCTAGTAACCAAAGTACATAGTTTTTTAGTTTTTGCTTTAATTTATCATCCATTAAGCGTCAAAACGTCCGCTTGTTTCACTGCTAAGTGGCTTAACATTAATGTCGTCACTTAATGGTACAACAGGCATAAAAATGGCTTGATAAGATACAAAAAAGCTAATGTAGCAAATCGGCATTAAAATCAACAGTGGTAAGAACGATAAGAACATCGAAAGCGCCATAAATAATGCGCAAATAAGGCCAAAAACGCCAAGTGGAAAAATGTTATGATAAAACACCATTAACGATTTTTTAAGTGCCGTTAAAATGCGTGTTTCTTTACTAAAATAAACAAGCGGTACAGCGTAAGCAAACGCTGTTAAGTAAATTAGCATTGCCATAAAAAATAAAATGACATTCGCGCCCGAAATACTCTCAAGCATTTGTTCAAGTGCCACGTTTGGATCAAGTCCTGGTTGGCTCATAACAGCCACTGCATCGGCAAATAAGCCATTAGCAAGTAACGCCATTAAAATACCCGCACCCATTTGGTAAAGTGCTAAACGTAATAACCCTAAACGATTTCCCTTAGCCGTAAATGGCTTGAGAATATCGGCTAGCATAATTTTTCCGCCCTGTTGCTTACTAAGCACCGCTTGGTAAAACCCTGCGGTTAAAAATGGCGTAGCGAGTGCTGCTACTACTTGCAGCAGCGGTAAAAATAAAGACAGCAGCCCTACAATGCCAATAAATAAATGCATAAAAATAAAGGTTGCTGGCTGGGTTTTAAAAATAAGCCACCCGGCTTTTAACCACTTTAGCCCTGCATCGGCTTTAAAAATTCGTAATTGTGTAGACATACTTGCTCTTAATTTAAAACGAAACACGCCAAGTATAACTTGGCGTGAGGGGGGATTAATAGACGAAACGTAATTAAATGATTAAGGTTTTTTAATTTTCTTAATATCTAACATATGCGCGCCATGCTTAATTTTTGTTTCTAGGTACGATTTATTACCCGCAACACCCGCTTTAATGTGCGCATGTGTGCCCACAACCGAGTCAACATTAATACCGGCATCTTTTAATGCATTAAGCTTTTTAGGATTATTAGTCATTAATTTAACGTGGCTTAAATTAAGCGCATTGAGCATTAATACCGCATCCGAAAAATCACGTAAATCATCAGCAAAACCTAAATGATTATTAGCTTCGTAGGTGTTCATACCTTGCGATTGCAATACGTAAGCGTCTATTTTGTTGTATAAACCAATGCCACGGCCTTCTTGGCGTAAATACAATAAAATACCGCCTTGCTCGTGCATCATTTCAATACATTCATTTAGCTGCTCGCCGCAATCACAACGCGATGAGTAAAATACATCGCCCGTTAGGCATTCTGAATGCATACGAATTAGCGGTACATCTTGCTCTGTATCGGCGTTGTTAAACACCATAGCAATATGTTCTTTACCATCTTTTAAATCAGTAAATGAGATTATTTCTGCAGGGATATCACTATTTCTGCCAACTTTAAGCTGGACTCTTGCTCTTACTTGCGCCACGACAAATCCAAATATTTAAATAACTACGACACGACAATAAAGTGATAGTATCACAAAATAGGATAAATACACCGTAGTACAAGACTGTTTATGGCAAATATATGGCGACGACAGGCGTTATTTTCAATGATTGTTAAGCAATAAATTAATACAAATAACCGCCAATATTATTTACGTTGATTTACCTTAATCAGTGACACCTACAGGCACGTTTGGTATTTTGTATTTTAAACAACGATAGGGATTATTATGAAACGTCAGCAACTCGCTTTATTTATAGGTTTAAGTTTGTCTGCTTTAAGCGCAACCACTTTAAGTACTACAGTACTTGCAAGCCAAGCAAGCGATCCTCAAACGGTATTTAACCAAGCATACCAAAGCTATTTAGCAGCAGTTAAAACAGACGAAAACGTACAACAAGCTGCCAAACTTGCTTACACATCAGGTAAAGCCGTTTACGGTAAAAGCGACGACAATACTGCTAACTTAGCTATTAACTACGCTAAAGCTATTAAAGGCTACGGCGATGAGCTATACGAACAACGTTTTGCACTTTATGATGAAGCACATACTATTTTAGCGGCTAATCACGGCAAACAATCAATAGAAACAGTTGATGCACTGCTCGGAAAAGCTAACTACACAACATCAGCTTACAAAGCAGCTAACTTTTTAGAACAAGTAATAGGTATAGCTAAAACACAAAATAACCCTAAGTTTGTAGCCGACATGAAACTTGAAGCTGCAACGCTACTGGCTAAAAAGTTTAGTTCTAAAAAATATCGTGAGGCTAAAAACTACCTAGAAGAAGCCGACGAATACTACCAAGAAAACTTACCTGAAAACTCACTAGAGCGCATAAAAGCCGATTTTTTAATGGCCTCATTCGCAGAAGGTCGTAAAAGATACAATCAAGCGATTGAAAGGCTAAATCGTATAGTTACTGTATTCGATAGTAACTTAAACTTTGATCATAGTGCAGAGCTAAGCGCTCACTCTAAGCTTATTGGCCTGTACGAAAAACAAGGCAAAAGTGATGAAGCAACTAAACATTGCCTAGCTATCGCTCAAATGGTGCCATGGAAAGAATCGCAAGAGCAAACGCCGCTTTACCGTGTTAATCCTAAATATCCAGTTAACAAAGCCAGATTTAGTACCGATGGTAGAGTTGTTATGGAGTTTGAGGTAGACGCAGCTGGCTTTGTAAAAAACCCAAAAGTACTTAGATCAGAAGGCGGCAGCGCATTTGAAAAATCAGCCAAAGCAGCGCTTGAGCAATGGCGTTACGCGCCAAAGTTTGAAAATGGCAAACCTGTTAGCGCTATTTCTCAGGTACAACTCGACTTTAAAATTAACCGCCACTAAAAGCGGCTCATTAAAAAAGGCGCTTTAAGCGCCTTTTTTAATACCAACTAATACAAATTCTACGTAGTTAAAATTCGTAACTTACGCTAATACCGCCATCGGCTCTTTTTTCGTTGCTGTCGCTTGCTTTACCATAGCCCACATCTAGCTCTAATCTAAAACCAGCGCTGTTCAGTCCATTAAAGTTATAGCTGTACGTAAGCCCTATGCCGTTTGTTGTTTCTTCATCAAAAATACCGTCAATTACACAACCTAGCGTATTAGCAAAGTCAGTTGCTACATCATTAGTTGAACTTTCACACTCTTGGTCTGTATCTCTTGCACCAATAGCGCCCACAAGTGCGCCAAAAGCATGCTTTTTATTATCGCTTACTGCTTGTTCAAAACCTGCAGAAAATCCATCATCAAGGCCTAGTTTATAATTTGCATACCAGCGTTGTGTGTCGTCGTTAGCCGACAAAGACACTTCAGGAATAACTAAATAAGGATAGCCACCCCCAATCGAAAAACTAACATCGTTAGCAAAAGTAGAACAAGAAGCAATAGATAAAGTGAGTAGTAATATTTTTATTTTCATAAAGTTCCCTTTGAGTAAGTATAAAATGTACTTATTTTAGGGACACTGTGCAATACGACAAAAAGCTCGTTAAATTTAGCTTTAGTAATAAAATAGGGATTAAATTTTAGCGAGTATTTTATCGCTAGCCGCTTCTATTAAATCGAGCACATTTTCAAAGCCATCATCGCCGCCGTAATAAGGATCGGGAATAGCGCTTTGGGCTTGCTCGCCATATTCTAAAAACAGCGCTAATTTGTACTGTAGATGCTCAGGGCACTGGGCTTTTAAATCAGCTAAGTTTTGCGTATCGGCCGCTAAAATTAAATCAAACTCAGTAAAGTCGCTTGTACGCACTTTACGTGAATAAATACCTTTAAAGCTGTAACCGCGCTTCTTCCCGGCTGCCATTGAGCGACTATCAGGCGCTTTACCTTCGTGATAGCCAATAGTGCCCGCCGAATCAACTTTAACGTTAACGCCTAGCTTTTTAGCGCGGGCTTTTAATACCGCCTCTGCGGTTGGCGAGCGGCAAATATTGCCTAAACACACTATGAGTACTTTTTTCATTAAGGCTCCTCTAACTAATTTAAAAACCTAAGCTTTAAAACTGTTTTAAAATGCTTTCATCGTAATCTTCAACATTAAGCGTTACGTTATGTTGTGCTGCAACTGATTCAAGCTCAGCTTGTTTGATGGCTAAATCGTCCATAGTGATTAGATTATCGTCTAGCTGCCACAATAACCGAGAGCCCGCGTAGCTATAATGAATCGCTAATAACGCATCGGCATTACCTTCACGACCAGCGGCTTTTAACTTAGCCATTTTACGGGTTATTTTATTAAGTGCTTTTTTAAGCTCCCACACATAAACAACTTCAGTCATAAAGCTATGTGTACGGTATTTATTAAGTAACCACGCAAGCCCAACGCTAGTAATAGCAACGCCTATTAAGTTCCAATGAAAATGGCTACCACTTTCATCAGGAAATAAAGCAATCAGCGTTTGCGATATAGCCAAGCTGCCTACAGCCAAACCAATACCACATCCTGCAATAACACGGTTTAAATGTTTACGGTAACGCGCTTTATTTATTTCAATGAGTTGCATAACAGCCTAAAAAGTTAAGTTTTAATATTTGCGAATGGCTATTGTAACTAAACACCACATTTTTTATAAAATTATTTCACCCCTTTTTGATTTACCACCCGTTATAGCTTTGAAAATACCCTAATGCATTAATTTGGAGCGGCTTATGCACACACTTGAAGTACCTAACAACCCAGTATTTATTAAAACATCGACTGCCGTTATCGGCGGCGCCGCGATGACCTTTGTAGCTTTTGCGTTTATGCAATATTTAATAAGTGGCGAGCAACGCGCACCGGTAAAACCAGGGGGCGATATTATAGTAGAGATTTTTCAGGCACCTGAGGATTCAAAAGTCAGGCATATACAAAAAATACAGCCGCCACCGCCAATACCTAAAGTGCCGCAAAAAGCTCCACCGCTTGATACATCAGCCGATCCTGTGCTGGCAATTAGCGACTTTACGCCAGTTACGATTGACGATTTTGGTGGCGACATTAACAATACTATTAATCGCCCTACTGGGGATGCAACACCCATAGTGCGCATAAACCCTAAATACCCAACTACAGCAGCGCGCGATGGTATTGAAGGTTGGGTGCAACTAAGCTTTAGTATTTCGCCCACCGGTGAAGTAATCGACCCAGTAGTTATTAACGCCGAGCCAAAACGTACCTTTGACCGCGAAGCAATAAGAGCCATTAAACGCTGGAAATATCGCCCCAAAGTAATTGAAGGTGTGGCACAATTACAAACAGGTCAAACCGTACAACTCGATTTTAAATTACAACAATAATACCAATCCGCAATAATACTTAATCATTTTGTGGGGCTAAACGTGTCGCTACCTGTGTTAAAAAATTCTCATTTAGAACAACTAAATAGCGAATTTTTTGCCTAGCTATCAACACGTTTTTCTACCCTCAAAATAGATCACTTAATTAAGCAAATTGGTATAAAAGCGATGAGCCTATGCTACTAAGTATTAAGTCATGGTTATTTGAAACGCCAAGCAAGGACTGCATGGCAAGTTACGCAAAAAGTGGTGACAATCGTTACTTAGAGCAGCTTATTGCCCTCTACAGTAACGACTTATACCACTACCTTGTTACGCAATCTAATACGTATTTAGCATACGACGTAAGCCAACAAACATGGCTAAAAGTAATCGAAAAACGCCACCTTTACCAAGCGCAAACCACACCCAAAGCGTGGTTATTTAAACTTGCCCGCAACACACTTATTGACGAATACCGCAGGCAACAGCACTTTGTAGAGCTTGACGAAAACACGCATTTAGCAGCACAAAATGATAAAAGCGAAAGCGATTTAAATAGTGGTGACTTAACTAGCAAAGACTCGCATATAGGCAGCTCAAACATTAGTTATGACGCGTTCGACGCCGCGCTAAAACAACTCAGCTTTGTACAGCGTGAAGCCATAACATTACAACAAGAAGGCTTTTCGCTCACCGACATAGAACTTATAACGCAAAGCAGCCTCGAGACCATTAAAACAAGGCTGCGCTATGCCAAGCAAAATCTTAAACGTTTATTAGGAGCAAACAATGAACAAGCCTGATGAGCCGCTTGATCAAAAGCTCGCACAACACTTTAAAGAGCGAAAAGCGCGCACAACACTTACAAGCACTCAGCAAAAAGCGCTACTTAATACAGCCACGCACACAAAGCCTAAAAAGTTCGGCTTTACGCTACAGCTAACCAGCCTTGCCTGCGCACTGGGTGTATTTGCTTTTATTGTGTTTGATAATAACAACGTAATAAATACAGAGTCTAAAACCGTACTTAACAGCGAATTTAACACTATAGATATTCACGACTATTCAATTATTAAAACACACGAAATAAACCAAGCTGGTAGCTACGCAAGCTCTATAAACGAGCAAAAACACGCGCTTGATAGTCAATTAGCTAACGATTTACGCCGCCACCAACAACGCCACATAGAATACGGCACTCTAGTGAAGGTAGATAACGACTGGTACATAGCCAGCTGTAATGACGAGGTGCTCGTGCAAATTAAGCATTCACTGTTGAGTGATTTAAAGGGTAAACACGCGGTTGAAAGTAATATAAATACGGGTGATATGCTCGCCATGGCACATAATGGTAAAGGGCAGATTATTGCACTTAAACATGCGGGAGTTGGGGTTAGGCAGTGTGGGGCTTAGATATATTTTAGTCTAACCTAAAATTTAGCTAAGATTAAACTAAATACAAGGAGTAATCGAAATGGAATTAAATTACATAATAGAAATAAGTAAAGTAGTCGCTGTACTGTTTACTGGATGCTCATTTCTTTTTGGTATTTATATTTATATAGTTAACTCAAGAAAAGAGAGAATCAAATCAACCTTAGAATATTGGGGGAAGTTTCATCAAGAAGTTGTCCCGTATCTTATTAAGTTTAATAATAAATACCCAGGTAAGCTCCATGCTAATGAGGTCAGGGAAGTCGTAAATTTATCCGACACTAAAGAAGCTCTTCACCATATCCTAAATAAATATGAGCAGCTAGCTACAGGAGTGGATTTAAAGGCATATGAAATAAAAGCATTAAACTCACTATCAGGTCAGGAGATAATTAATAGTTACCATAGGTACGAAGCATATATTTTCTATCGTCGAGCTCACAAAGAGAACCCTGAAATATGGTTACAATATGAGAAATTAGTAAAACTACTGATTAAACTAAGGAGATAGGATAAGGCTTTAGAGTAATATAGTGGAGTTGGGTTTCGTGTCACTCAACCCTAGCTACCGGCCGCTTGGATTAATAAGCGAGTATATCTAAGCCTTTATTGGCGACCAAATTTAACAGCTTTAATGAAGCACCTTTTGGGAACTTGCCGCCTTGCTCCCAAGCTCTAACTGTTGAAGCACTGGTATTTAAATAAGCCTCGAATACCGCAGCGTGCTCACGAATTGCTTTAATATGCGCGGCATCATATTGCTCTACTTCAGGCAGACACATTGCATCAAACCCCCGCATAGTTTGCCTATCCATAACACTCAGTATTATAGTTCACCAGAATTAATGTACTAAAAATTTAAAAGCAACTCTCAGCATATTTAGAAATACACAATATTAGTTCTTTAAGGCTCAGCCCTATAAAGCTATAATTTAACTTAATTTTCATAGCGCTATTAGTTTAAATTTAAGGAAGAAATATGACAAAACTACTTATATTCGTTTTTGCTATTTATACATTTTGCTGCTCATTTGTGCAGGCTGAGGCTTTAGTAAATAACGAATTTGTAGTACCGATTGAAAAGCACTTTGAAAATTTCACCTTAGTTAAGGTAAACCCTAAGTACACAAAACTTGATTACAAAGCGCTTATGTCTGCTCGCGAGTTTATTCAAATTAGCTTAGGCACCACATGGCCTGCTGATGACTTTACTTTGCAAGAAAACACGCAAACATTGGAAAGTGACTTAATCGCATTTAATAATAAAGAATCTTTTACTTTTCATGTAATGAATAACGATAAAACGAAGGTGATTGGCTGTATTTATATTACAGGTACGGTCGATAGTGAATTTGATGCCACTGTATTTAGCTGGGTTGCTAAAGAGCACCTCGCTACACCGCTTTTTGATGAGCTTAGAACAAACGTTAAAACATGGGTTAAAAACGAATGGCCTTTTACAAACGTTGATTACCCGTTTAACAGTTAAATAGCATATTAAATCATTCACTTCCAAACAAAAGGCCTGCGATTAAGCAGGCCTTTGAGCATTTAAAAATCATACGTATAAAACAATAATTTTTGAAATAAAATAAGAAAAAAAATAAAGCTACCGCCCGACGCGCCAGCAAGCTAAGCGCCTACAATAAACACCACATACAACTAGCTTTGGGGTGCTCATTGCATTGGTGAACCGTTGTGTTTCGTGTCACTCAACCCAACCTACTTAGCTATAAACGAGCTGTCACCACCTAATAAATCATTGTTAATGATTACTGCTTTAAAAGTCGTTTTTCTGGATTATTTAAGTACTTTAAGCCAATGGTAACTATGCGTGTATGCACCATTGTTATAACGCGTATTTGCACATTGCCAATAACAACAATATCGCCTTTACTGACTTCTCCTGAAAGCTTTTGGTTGATCACTTCTTCCAAGCTTATCTCTTCTGGCGCGTCTATTTGCATGTGATAAGAGTAAAATATATCGCCTACCAACGTTACCCCTTTCACTTTAAGTTCGTTGTGGGCTAAGTGGCTATCTTGGTGGTTTGTTTTATCGGTTGCTGTAAAAACTAAATCAACAAAAGGTCTGTTATCTGGTTTTAAAACAACAAATAAGTGATCGTTTGCCTTTAACTTAGTTGAACCTCGTGGCGGGATGATTGACGGACCCCGTGTGATCATAGCAACAACCACACTTTCAGGAAGTGCGGCATGTGACAAGCTGCGCCCAGAAACCCGAGAAGCATCACTTAAGGTGTACTCTACAATTTCTATATCAATATCGTTTAGCGCTGTAATTTCAAGCGTTGCAGCGGCTAGGTCGGGTGGCGGCTCTACTAAATTAAGTTTTTTAGCCATCCACGGCATTGTTGAGCCCTGTAACGTGGCTGAAATTAATACCACGAAAAAAACGACATTAAAAATAAGCTCAGCCCCTGAAAGGCCAAATAATAATGGGAATATAGCTAAAATAATGGGCACTGAGCCTCTAAGGCCAACCCAAGATACAAACAAGGTTTCGCGATTATTAAAACCAAACAGTTTTAAAATAGGCGCTACAGCTAATGGGCGAGCAACAAAAATGAGTGCCAGTGCAATAAGCAGTCCTTCTAACCATACATCAACCAATGACGATGGGTTAATAAGGAGGCCTAATACAACAAACATGGTTATTTGCCCAAGCCATGCTAAGCCGTCATGAAACAGAAAAATACCGCGTTTATATACAAACTTACTGTTACCTAAAATAACACCCGTTATAAATACAGCTAAAAATCCACTGCCGCCGAGCGTTGCAGAAAGGCCAAATGAAAGCAGTCCAAATGCGGTTACCATCACTAAATACAAACCCGATGCATTTAGTTTAATGCGATTAATAAACCAAACCGATATTTTACCAATTAAAAGACCACAAATAGCGCCAATACCCATTTGTTGAGCAAATAACTGTAGTAAACCCAGCCCTACTGGCATGTCATTAACGAGCATTTCGAGCAAACCAACCGTTAGAAAAATAGCCATTAGATCGTTCGAGGCACTTTCTATTTCAAGGGTCGATTTAAGCTTTTTATTTAAGTGAATGCCCGCACTTCGTAAAAGTGCAAACACGGCTGCAGCATCTGTAGAGCCAACAATGGCGCCCAGTAATACACCTTGTAATATGGGTAGGTCTAAAATATAAGTGGCCACAAGGCCTGTAATTACAGCGGTAAATAACACACCGATGGTTGCTAAAGCAGACGCGGGTTTCCACACTTGTTTAATTGAACTGGTGGGCGTTTGTAAGCCACCATCAAATAGAATAATAGCAAGCGCGAGAGTACCCAGAGCATGTGCGGCCTCTGCGTTGTCGAATGAAATACCTGCAATACCATCTTCACCTGCGAGCATGCCTACAAGTAAAAATAGCACCAGCACCGGTAAGCCAACGCGTGCAGATAACTTGCTCGAGATCACTCCAAGTAAAATTAAAATGGCACTAACGAGAATGATATTATCAATTACAAACATAGTGTGGGTTTACAGCCTTATATGAGTTAAAAAGTAAGAATTTATAGCTACCAAAAAGCTTAAAGCTCATGCTATACAATAACCTAAAAAATATAAATACGGATACTTAAGTCTATATTTAAATTGTTTATTTAATAGCTAGAGCGTCGTTAAGCTTGGTATTACTAGCCTCGGTCTTAATTTAAAAACAAAAAAGCCTGCAATAAGCAGGCGTTTGACTATTTAAGCAATGACAAGATATACGAAATATTTAAAACTATTATTAATAATCCTAATTCTTATGAAAATCCGTGCTCAATATCTCGAAACGTCCATTGTCCGTTTGGATCTGCTATATCAATTAGTTCACAGGCTTTTTTATTCCAAGCAGCTAACCATGAAATATAATTTGTTAGTTGGTGATAAGCGCGGTCTGGGGCATCAGGACGAATTCTTGACATTGAGAAACCTGAATACGTAGCACCACTTCCTACCCAACTAACAATTGATGATACGGCTCCACCGGCAGGAACTACAAAACCAACAGTCGTTGTTACTAACCCTAATATAGTCGCTGTTTTTTCGACAGCATTACCCGTTTTCATTATGTCGCCGCTTATAACTGGGTGTAACAAAGCTAATAAGCTAACTGCTTGTGGCTGATTAGAGGCAACTGCAACATCATTTGACGTTTTTGAAGTGTTTGTGGGTGCAGCCCTTCCACGCATTGCAGGAAGTAAGCTATTAAAAGATTTTTGGCTACTATTACTTGTTGAAAAAGTAACTGATTGTGTACTTAAGCCACCGGCTTTAACTCTTTTTTCATCTCGTGGCGTTACAGTTGATTTGTAAGTGCGCTGTAACCTTCTATAAACAGCTGCACTACATTGAGTCATTTGTATTGCTAATGCAGCTTGCTCTTTGAAGTCTCGACCGATTGCTCGCTCTGATAACTGAGTTAGCTGATTTTTCTTTTTAAGAGCTTGCTGACCAATCATAATATCCATAAAAATGTCCTTATTTATTATTTAATTGGTGAAATCATATCATTTAAAGTTACGTAGAGAAATCCTGACAAGTTATTATTACAATGATTTAAGGTACATAAAAAGCTGCTTCAGAGTATTCGATTTATGCTTCTTTAACAGAGGAATATCTTAAGTATGAACCATGACTATATATAAAACATAAGCCCTTTACTAAGTTTACTTAGTGAATTATTTGAGGCTTAATATTACTAAAATCACTGTGGATTGTAATCTCTACATTATCAGGTTTTATAGCAATATCGCTTAAACCCGTATTAGTGAAATACTCTTCGAAGCCCTGCTGATATTCAGGAAGAACCTGCTTATATGCAGTAATAAATAAACTCAGCTTTTTAGCTATAGTTGGATACTTAGCTGCAAGGTCTCGTAGCTTTTCAGGCTCAGAAAAAGCAAATTCGGCGAAAATATTAAAGTCGTTCTCAATATTAGTTTTACCGTAGGTAGATAAAAATCCATTTTCATAATCAGGCCCTATACTTATATCTTGCGTTAAAGCCTCATAATTCGAGGAAACAGGACTCCAACTTTCAGGCAACAGACCTTGCCATGCAAGATTCACAAAAGGGGAGCGTAAATAAATCAAAGAACTGAGCTCGTGATGAACTCCCCGTAACGAATTTTCATAATTGAAGTTAGTACCGTTCTTATCTGAGATATTTGATAATATTATAGAATTTCTTGAATATGTTCCCCCCGCTTCAGCCCCCTCCATGAGCATAGGTCCTGAAATATAAATAGCATTAATAAATTTGGAAACAAAGCCTTCAGGATAAACCTCCAGCGCGGTTTCAATGCCATCAAGAGACTCTGAAGAATCCTCCAAAGAAGTGCTTTCCATTTCAAGTGTAGGCGGCTTGCCTCCAATTCCTAAAAATTGTTCAGGAAAAAATAAACGAGTATCGCCTGCTCGGATATCTAGTTGGTATGTTTTACCTAAGCGCTTAGCTTGTTCTGATGCACTTTCTTGGTAAGAGCATGCGTTCAAAAACAATAAAAAACTAAAAAAGACAAAAGCTTTATTTTTCATTTAAACAATCCTTGTTTTGTCCCCTAAAAAAGCCTGCATATTTGCAGGCTTTCAAGGCATTTTATAAATAATTAAAACTCAGTATTTACAACTCACTTTCATAACACGTTTTTACAACACAATAATACTTGTTATTAAGTACGCTATAAACGTAAGGCCGCCACCAAATAAGGCATATGGTAGCTGCGTTTTAACGTGGGTGAGTAAGTCACACCCCGATGCAATAGCCGATACAGCGCTGGTGTCGGATATAGGCGAGCAATGATCGCCAAATATACCACCACCCAAAATAGCACCTACCACAAGCGATGGCGGTAAACCCAACGCTTGAATAAGTGGCACACCAATTGGGATTAATATGGCAAACGTGCCCCACGATGTACCCGTAGTAAACGACATTACCGCACCGGTTAAAAACAGCACCGGTACTATTAAGTAAATAGGTAGGTAGTCGCCAACAAGCGACGCTACAAATACGCCAGTACCCAATTCTTTTAAGCTTGCGCCAAGTGTAAGCGAAAGCAGTACAATGGCGACTAACGGCATTAATTCGCCCATACCTTTAAAACCGGTATCAACTAATTGATGATGCGTAAATTTACGTGAGCCAATCATTAAAAAGTAAGCGACAACAATGGCTAAAACCGTTGCATATAATACGGATTTAGAGCCGCTGCCCTCTGCTAATACACCATTACCGGTGTAGTACATAAAGCCAACCATGCTGGTAATAAGCGTAATAAGCGGGATTAACATGTAACGCGCTTTAGAACCTTTTACTTCTTCTTTTAAGTCAGTTGTTTGAAGCTCTAGTTTTTCTTCGGCTTCTTTCATTGGGCCATGCACTTTATCAAACGCGATGGTATAAAAAACAATGGCAAGGGTAATTATGGCGTAAAAGTTATACCCAACGCTGCCCCATAACACTGATACAGCCGACTCATCTAGCTCGTAGTTACCTAACAAACCAAGTACAAACGCACCCCAGCCATTAAGTAGTATTAAAATACACACTGGCGCACTGGTGCTATCAATAATGTACGCTAGACGCGCTCGGCTCATTTTAAATTTGTCGAATAAGCCACGCGATAAAATACCCGAGGTAAGTACGCTCAAGTTAGATTCTATAAACACTGCAATGCCGGTAAACATGGTTAAAAACCCCACTTGGCGCTTACTTTTTGCAATACCTTTGTTCATTAACATATTAACAGTTGCTGCAACGCCGCCAGATTCGCGAATGTAGGCAAGCAGTGCACCAATTAAAATACTAAATATTAGTATGCGTGTATTACCTGGCGAGCTGGCAACCGAAATAATACGTTCAATGGTATTTAAAAAAGTGTCAAACAAGCTATTACCTTCGCCCTGAAAGGCGAGTAAAAACTCAGAAGAAGCAACAGCAACAAGTAGCGCCATAATCACTTCTTTGCGCCAAAACACGATAGCAATCGCAATTAGCGGCGGTAAAATAGAATACCAATGCATAAAAAGTTAACCTTAATTATTAGCGAGCCACTCTCGCTTTGTACGCGTTTTATCGCTTATTTGTTAAGCCTAGCAGCATAAACTGGCTTAGATTTGTAAACCGCTTAGCTTAATGGATTGCCTTACTCAAGTCACCTGTAAATAAATCACTTAGAGTAATGCTGTTAGTACGTTTTAACCTATACGATAGCTTATTGATTTAGTAGCGCTTCATAAATAAGCGACACCACCGATCCGTACTGCGCGGTTTCAAATTGTTTACCTGTAAATTCGTAACGTTTTTGCGAGCCTTTAATTGCACTGTGGCGAGCATTGGTAAGTAAAACAATAGCTAAATCGTAAGCGGGGTCAATTACGGTCACTGTTCCCGTCCAACCTGTGTGCCCATAAGCCTGCGCGCTTGCATAAGGGCCAAAGTGCCAGCGCCTTGCTTGGTTGTTACCAGCAAACCTAAAGCCAAGCCCGTAGGTCTCATCACTACTTTGCGGCGTTAAAAATTGCGCTAAGGCGCTTGCACTAAATAATTGTTGGTCGCCGTAGCCACCATTATTTAGTAATAGCTGGCAAAGCACCGCTAAGTCATGAGCATTACTAAATAATCCTGCATGCCCTGCTACGCCATCAAGTGAGTAGTAAGCGCGCTCATCATGCACTTGGCCTTGTAAAACCCCAGTTCGAACATTATCAAACTTAATGCGCCCGTCTCGTGTGTTGCCGCTAAGCTCAGTGGCTGCAAATTGCTGCGGCTTAAAGCCTTTTTTAAGTGGATTAAATAACGTGTTAGTTAATTTTAATGGCGCATACACTTGCTGCTCTAGGTACTCATCAAGGGGCTGCCCAGTTATGCGCTCAATGAGTACGCCTAAAATCATGTAATCAATATCTGAGTAAACATGCTGCCCAGATGATTTACTACTAAAAGGCACGCTGGTAAGTAATAGCTGTTTGGTGGTTTTACTGTTTTGCGAATAAAACGCGTCACCATAGCTGCCATCTTTACGATGAAAGTCAAATACTGGCGGGTATCCGGCGCTGTGTGTGAGTAAGTCTTTTACTGTGCGCTTTGCTCGCCCTTCACCTTTATATTCGCTTAGGTAGCTTTGTACGGGTTTATTAATATTTAACAGCCCTTCACTTACTAATTTCATAAGTGCAAAGTTTGTGGCAAATATTTTGGTGTTTGAGGCAAGATCAAACAAAGTATTAGTTTGCATGGGCTCTGGGCGTAGTAGCATTAAATCACTTTGCTGGTATTGCTTTGCATCGCCATAGGCCGTTAATTTTATTAGCTCGCCATTTTTAACAACGGCCAACACAGCCCCAGGAAAACCCGCTTTTACATCGCGTTCAATTAATGTGTCTACTTCAGTAAAATCTATATGCTTTTTTGGTTCATCGCTTAAAGTAGGAAATGCAAAACGCAGCGTTAAACTTGCGCCAGCAGGGAGAATATTTTCAACTTTAAAGGTATTAACACCGTTGTGAGTATTTTTTGCCAAACTGTAATTGTATAAGGTGTTGGCGCTTAGTTGGTTAACGTCGAGCTTTTGATTATTAATGTAAATATCGGCGCTTTGTGCGTTGTGGTTTTGTATTAATAATTGCCCGCGCCCTTTGTAAGCTTTAAACGTTCCTCGGTTATTTACATAAAACCGGCTACTTGGATTTACCTCAGGAAACGTTACAACCACTTGTGCATTAGGCAGCTCTACAAGTTGGCTTTTTGTAAGTGGTAGCACCGAGCTAATAGGCTCAGGTGGTGTACTACAACCCACAATAATAAAGCTCAATGCCGCTATAAATGCTTGTTTGATATAACCATACCTTTGATTTTTTAAAGCAATAAACATGCTTAGCCCTTATTTATATAACAAGTAAGGCGCTCTTTGCGCTTTAAATTGCGCAAGCCCCGCCTGCCAGCTTTGTTTTATTTGCGCCTCTGATTGCCCTGCTTCAATAGCTAAGCGCAATTTATTAGTACCCGCTAGCTTATCCATAAAGTCAGCGCGCTCAAAAAACGAGATGTTATTTTTAGTAAGCTCCGTATACGCATTTATTAAGTAAGTTAAATTTAAACCTGAAATATTTGCTTGTCTTAAATCGAGCCCTTGTACGGTTTGGTTTTTAAATTTAGGGTTTAAAGCAGCGCCTTTAATTGCGCGCGGTGTAAAATTAAAATCACCTAATGCAACTGGCGAATAGCCAATTACTTGAAATGCAAAGTCGGTGCCTCTACCAATGCTAATAGGCGTTGCTTCAAAAAAGCAAAGTGATGGGTAAAGCGCAATGGCTTGATCGTTAGGTAAGTTAGGGCTGGGTTTTACAGGCAAGCTGTAAGTACTTTTGCGAGTGTAATGATCAACAGGGATCATCGTTAATTTTAAATCGGCCGCTTTATTGATCCAGCCCTCGCCCTTGATCATTTTGGCAAGTTCGCCAACGGTCATGCCGTGTAAAACAGGAATTGGGTGCATGCCTACAAACGATTTAAATTCTGGCTCTAATATTGGCCCATCAACGTAGGCAATATTTGGGTTGGGCCTGTCGAGCACCAAAAATTCTATCCCCTGCTCTGAAGCGGCTTCCATCATGTAGTGCATAGAGCTTATGTAGGTATAAAAACGCACCCCCACATCTTGAATATCAAAAATAATCACATCAACATCGGCTAAAGCAGCTTGGCTTGGTTTTTTATTTTTACCGTAAATAGAAATTAGTGGAATACCTGTTTTACCATCAACGGCATTTTTCACATGGGCGCCCGCATCGTGATCGCCACGAAAGCCATGCTCAGGTGCAAAAATTTTAGTTATATTAATATTTTTAGTCAGCAGCGCATCTACTAAGTGAGTTTGCCCCACCATTGATGTTTGATTAACGACTAGCCCTACACGTTTATTTTTTAACTGCGGTAAATATTTAGCGTATTGCTGCGCACCTACCACAAGTGAGTTATTAGCTTCGTTGGCTTGTGCGCTTGAAATAAAAATGGCACTAAAAATAAAAAATAACGTAATAAATAGGGTTTTAAACATACTGCAATATCCTTTTAAACAAGGCGTTTAAAATAACATAGGTAATATTAAAGAGCAGCTTTAGAAAAGGGTTAAGTGGGCTTGATTAGATAACTGATTAGAAGCTGGCGCTTCTCACGCGAGCAAGCTCTGCGTCTACAGCGGATAAATAAACTCGAAGTTTAGATTTAAAGATTAGAGCTAGTTTTACTTGAAAATACCACCTCTCATTTTAAGCTTAAAGACCGTATTTAACCTTCTTAGAGCTAAACGCTTCTAGTTATTTAGTTTCTTGGTCAATGAACCACTTAAAGATCTATTACACATAGAGAAGCGAAAGAGAAGTAAATGAGAAGACATAAGCCCGGGTTTATTAATTTAGCTTTATTACTACCTCTAAAAGCGCAGCGCCTCTTAACCTCTTTGTGAATAAATTACTTATTTCTGGCGTTGCCAACAAATAAAATCTTATAAATTATATTTTTGAGGGGGGAATAGAAGCTGTCGCTTCTCACGCGAGCAAGCTCAGCGTCTACAACGGATAAATAAGCTCGGAGTTTGGATTTAAAGATTAGGGCTGGTTTTACTTGTAGGCTTACAGCTTGCTGACGCGACGAACGAAGCTCGTAAATAAAGTATCAGTTATATCGGTGGTAAGTAATTAGAACCTGGCGCTTCTCACGCGAGCAAGCTCTGCGGCTGCAGGAGTGGTAGCTTACATTTCACTTTATTTCAGGCACAAAAAAACCGACTTAATGTCGGCTTGTTTATGAAAGTGGTGGGCACAGGACGTATCTTGTAAGAGTGAACCTCCGACTGCTTGGTTCTCAATTCGCATAAACCTACACTTCACTTTATTTCAGGCACAAAAAACCGACTTAATGTCGGCTTGTTTATGAAAGTGGTGGGCGCAGGACGTATCTTGTAAGAGTGAACCTCCGACTGCTTGGTTCTCAATTCACCTAAACCTACACTTCACTTCACTTTATTTTAGGCACAAAAAAACCGACTTAATGTCGGCTTGTTTATGAAAGTGGTGGGCGCAGGACGTATCTTGTAAGAGTGAACCTCCGACTGCTTGGTTCTCAATTCACCTAAACCTACACTTCACTTCACTTCACTTCACTTTATTTTAGGCACAAAAAAACCGACTTAATGTCGGCTTGTTTATGAAAGTGGTGGGCGCAGGAGGATTCGAACCTCCGACCGCTCGGTTCGTAGCCGAGTACTCTATCCAGCTGAGCTATGCACCCACTTTCATAGATTGCTTATTTAAACTCTAAGCAGAGCGTATTAATTCAGGCATAAAAAAACCGATTTCCATCGGTTTATTTTTCTTACACTTAAAAGTGTATGAAAACATGAAAGTGGTGGGCGCAGGAGGATTCGAACCTCCGACCGCTCGGTTCGTAGCCGAGTACTCTATCCAGCTGAGCTATGCACCCACTTTCATTTTTACTATTACTTGTTTTTACTCTAAGTGAGAGTTTTACTTATTTATACTCTAAGTAGAGTTTATAAAGTGGTGGGCGCAGGAGGATTCGAACCTCCGACCGCTCGGTTCGTAGCCGAGTACTCTATCCAGCTGAGCTATGCACCCACTTTATAGTTTGCTTATTTAGACTCTAAGCGAGTTATTAAAGTATGGTGGGCGCAGGAGGATTCGAACCTCCGACCGCTCGGTTCGTAGCCGAGTACTCTATCCAGCTGAGCTATGCACCCATACTTTAAAATTTTACAAAACTTGCCATTAAAAGAAATGGTGGAGAGGGAGGGATTCGAACCCTCGATAGAGCTACAAACTCTATACTCCCTTAGCAGGGGAGCTCCTTCGGCCACTCGGACACCTCTCCGTCTTGTGGGGCGTATAATAAAGATTTCAGAAAATATGTCAAACACTTTTCTACCAAAAACGACTATATGGTTATAGATTGCACATATGCTTGGTTTAAAAGTGTAATTAGTTTGAAATTTAAGCGGGTTACGTATTTTTATTTGAAGGATTAACACCTAGCACGGGAACTAAGTCATCAGTTAACTGAGCCAAATACTGTTCTTGGTAACCTAATTGTTGAAATTCAGCGATACAAGCACGGTAGTAAGCGTTTCGTTCTTGCTCTGATGTGCATTCTTCTGATAAATCATCTACTCGTTTGTCTTTCATACTATTATCCTAAGTCCTTTAAGAATCTATATTTAACTGCTAAATACCAGCAGTGTAAATTTCGTGCGTATTCTAGCTAAAACCTTTGTACAAACACAACATATGTTTAAAAAATAATCATACTAAAAAGTTATAGCACTGTTAGTTTTAATATTGAAAACTTCCAATAACAATAAGTTAGTGAAGCTGAATTGCACATTAATCAGCACTAATAATTACCTTTAATTTTTAGTGTAGTACTTATTAATTAAAACACTAATTATAAGCAAAAAAACGCCGCTATTAAGCGGCGTTTATTAAGTTACTTTGTTCTACTAAAGATTAGTCAGCTTGTGGACGCATATGCGGGAACAAAATAACGTCTTTAATTGTTGATGAATCAGTAAACAACATTACTAAACGGTCAATACCAATACCTTCACCAGCCGTTGGCGGTAAGCCGTACTCTAGTGCGCGTATGTAGTCTTCGTCGTAGTGCATTGCTTCATCATCGCCTGCGTCTTTCTCTTCAACTTGACGAGTAAAGCGCTCAGCTTGATCCTGTGCATCGTTAAGCTCAGAGAAACCATTTGCAAGTTCGCGACCGCCAACAAAAAACTCAAAACGGTCGGTAACAAATGGGTTTTCGTCGTTACGGCGTGCAAGTGGTGATACTTCCCACGGGTAACCAGTAATAAACGTAGGTTGAATAAGCATGTGCTCTGCTGTTTCTTCAAATATTTCACAAAGAAACTTACCTGGGCCCCAAACACAGTTTTCAGGAATTTTAACGTGCACTTGTTTAGCGTACGCTTTTAACTCTTCAAAATGGTTTTCTGGGTCGTTAAATACCGCAGCATCAAACTCAGGGTTATATTTTAAGATAGCATCCGCCATACTTAAACGTGTAAACGGTTGGCCAAAGTCGTATTCAACTGAATCGATAACTTCGCCGTTTTCGTCCTTAGTTGTATTAACTACAATTGCACTACCTAGTACGTTTTCTGCAACAGTACGTAGCATGTCTTCGGTAATGTTCATCAGGTCGATGTAATCAGCGTATGCTTGGTAAAATTCAATCATTGTAAATTCTGGGTTGTGGCGTGTAGATAACCCTTCGTTACGGAAGTTACGGTTAATTTCAAATACACGATCAAAACCACCTACCACTAAGCGCTTTAAGTAAAGCTCTGGCGCTATACGTAGGTACATGTCGATATCAAGCGCGTTATGGTGAGTTACAAACGGACGCGCAGATGCACCACCAGGTATAACCTGTAGCATAGGTGTTTCTACTTCCATAAAGTCACGGTCTGCTAAAAAGCGACGAATACCTTCAACTACTTGTGAGCGAATGCGGAATGTTTCGCGCGTTGCTTCGTTAGTAATTAAGTCAACATAACGTTGGCGGTACTTTGTTTCTTGATCTGATAAGCCATGGAATTTTTCAGGTAACGGACGAAGTGACTTAGTTAGTAATTGATACTCAGTCATTTCTACGTATAAATCGCCTTTGCCCGATTTATTTAACGCGCCTTTAACACCTATAATATCGCCAGTGTCTAGCTGACCATATTTTTCTTTAAGGTCTTTTTGAACATCTTTAGATGCATACGCTTGTACGCGACCTTTCATGTCTTGAATTACAAAAAACGGTCCACGCTTTGCTAAAATACGTCCAGCAATAGACACAACTTCTTGTAGTTCAACTAATTCTTCTTTGCTCTTATCACCAAACTGGGCTTGCAAATCAGCCGTGTAATGCTCACGACGGAATTGGTTTGGATGACCGTTGGCTGGGCAATTTTCGCGTATCGCGTCTAACTTGCCGCGACGCTCAGCGATTAACTTGTTTTCGTCTTGGATTTTATCAGTCATTTTTTAGCTCTTTATTAGCTTGGTGGTTATAGGCCAGATTTAAGGCTGGCTTCAATAAATTTATCTAAGTTACCGTCAAGTACCGATTGGGTATTGCGGTTTTCAACGCCTGTACGTAAATCTTTAATACGTGCGTCATCAAGTACGTATGAACGTATTTGGCTACCCCAACCTATATCAGATTTAGCGTCTTCTTGCGTTTGTTTTTCAGCATTTTGCTGCTGTAGCTCAAGCTCAAATAATTTAGCTTTTAACTGCTTCATCGCTTGGGCTTTATTTTTATGCTGTGAACGCTCGTTTTGACACTGCACTACGGTATTTGTTGGTACGTGAGTAATACGAACCGCCGATTCGGTGGTATTAACGTGCTGACCACCCGCGCCTGATGCACGGTAAACGTCTATACGTAGATCTGACGGATTAATATCAATTTCAATATTATCGTCAATCTCTGGGTATACAAACGCAGAAGCAAATGAGGTATGACGACGACCACTTGAGTCAAACGGGCTTTTACGCACTAAACGGTGAACGCCTGTTTCTGTACGTAACCAACCGTAAGCGTATTCGCCAACAAAGCGAACTGTTGCGCCTTTAATACCGGCAACATCACCGTCGGTTGCTTCAACTAGCTCAACTTTAAAGCCTTTAGCCTCGCCCCAACGTAAATACATACGAAGTAGAATATTACACCAGTCTTGTGCTTCAGTGCCGCCAGAACCCGATTGTAAATCAAGGTACGCATCGTTTGAGTCATGAGGACCTGAAAACATACGACGAAACTCTAAACCTTCTAACTGCTCGTTTAGATCGCTAAGTTCGCTTTGTGCTTCATCAAAGGTATCTTGATCTTCGGCTTCTACAGCAAGTTCAAGTAGACCTTCAACGTCGTCAGTACCGGCTACAAGGTTGTCGATTGTTTCAACAACAGCCTCTAATGCTGATTTTTCACGGCCAAGCGCTTGTGCGCGTTCAGGCTCATTCCATACGGCTGAATCTTCAAGTTCGGCGTTAACTTCTTCTAGGCGTTCTTGTTTAAGAGCGTAGTCAAAGGTACCCCCGAAGCAATTCAGTACGTTCGCGAATTTCCTTGATTTGGTTAATCACAGGATTCACTTCAAACATGTACATCACTCCAAAATGGCTAGGTAATTGCGCCCCTTTACATGGGATTTTCGCAACAAATTATCGTCAAATGATAAAAACGCCCGATTTTAACAAAAAACCGCGCGCTTTATTAGCCTTTTATGCATGATTTGTGCATATTTTTTAGTGCACTTTTTCAAGCTCTCTAACTATTAATTGCAGCGAAAATTTACCTCTAAACTCATTTATATCGAGTTGGTAGGCTACTTTTACAAACTTCGCTTCTGTGTCGGGCCATTCTTTTACATCAATACCAAAGGCAATGGCGTCAACTAATCGCCCTGATTGATGCTTTAGCACCAGCTTTAAATGCTTTTCGCCGACTATGCGCTGCTGTATTACTTCAAAGGTGTGCTCAAACACCGGCTCAGGAAATTGCTGCCCCCAAGGGCCCGATTGCTTTAATAGCTGGGCAAACTCCATCGTAAAACAGTCGTTTGGCAGCTCACCGTCGGTAAATACAATGCAGCGCTTACTTTCTTCACTCAGTTGCGCACTCACTGCAGCATCAAATGCCTTTTTAAAGTCGTTAAAGTGTTGCTCATTAATACTTAAACCAGCGGCCATTGCGTGGCCACCAAATTTATTAATTAAGTGTGGCTCAGCAGTATTAAGCCCTTCGAGTAAGTCGCGCATGTGCAACCCTTCTATAGAGCGGCACGAACCTTTTATTTCACCATTTTCGCCACCAGCAAATATAACGGTTGGTCGGTGGTACTTTTCTTTTAAGCGACCAGCCAAAATACCAATAACACCTTGGTGCCAATCGTCTTGAAACAAGCAGATTGCATCAGGGACGTTATCGTCGCTAAATGCGAGTCTATCAAGCACGGCTTGCGCCTCGGCTTGCATGCCTTGTTCTATTTCGCGCCTTGCAAAGTTTAAGCTATCGAGCTCGCTGGCAATACTACGTGCTTGGTTTATATCGGTGCTAAGTAAGCATGCTATACCCAAACTCATGTCGTCTAATCGCCCTGCTGCATTTAAACGCGGCGCAAGTGAAAAGCCAAAGTCGCTTGCGCTTAAGCGCGCAGCATTGCGGTTAGCCACTTCAATAAGCGCGGTAATGCCTGGGCGTGTTTTACCACTGCGAATACGTGCTAAACCTTGATGTACTAAGGTGCGATTATTTGCATCAAGTGCGACCACGTCAGCAACCGTACCAAGCGCTACAATGTCGAGCAAGTTAGCTAAATTAGGCGGCGGTTGCTGCTCAAAATAACCAAGGTCTCGCATTACGCTTCTCAGTGCTATTAGTAAGTAAAAAGCAACGCCAACGCCTGCTATAGATTTAGACGGGAAGTTACATTCGTGCCTATTTGGATTTACTATTGCATCGGCATTTGGCAGCTGCTCACCTTGTAAGTGGTGATCTGTTACCAGCACTTTTATACCAACCGCTTTTAAAATATCAATACCAGCAATACACGATATGCCGTTATCTACGGTGATCACTAAATCAGGCTTTATTTGTACTATTTGCTCTGCAAGTGCGGGGCTTAAACCATAACCTAAGCTAAACCGGTCAGGAATTAAGTAATCTAAATGCTTAAAGCCAAACATCTCAAGGCCTTGCATTAATGTTGCAGTGCTTGTTGCGCCATCAGCATCAAAATCGCCGACTATTAATATTTGGCTTTGCGTCTTTAATGCCTCAATTAGTAAATCGCTGGCTTTGTCGATATCTTTAAACAATTTAAAGTCGTGAAGCGTAGCTACGCTGTTATTTAGCTCGTCGGCATTAAATACATTGCGGTTAGCATAAATTTGTTTAATTACAGGGTGTAAATTACTCGGTAGATGCGAGTCGTCAACGTTTTCACGCGCAATGATTAGTTTTTTCATGCAGAGTTTTAACTTATTGGGTCGTATTAAAAAGACAAAAAAAGGCCATTAAGGCCTTTTTATTAGCTATAAAACGTATTACGACGCTTTGTTAGCATCTAATGCTGCTTTTAGTGCTGCTGCTGGCTGGTAACCTGGGATCATCGTACCATCTTCTAAAATAATGGCAGGTGTGCCGCTAATACCAAAGCTTTGACCAAGCTGATAATGCTCTGCAACCGGTGCGCTACAGCCTGCAACTACTTTAGTGCTTGTACCCGACTTAGCTTCTGTTAGTGCTTCTTGCTGATCGCGTGCACACCATACGTTCATTAAATCGGCGTAGCCTGAACCTTGTAAGCCACCACGTGGAAACGCAAGGTACTTAACGGTAATACCCGCATCAAGTAAATCGTCTAACTCGCGATGTAATTTACGACAGTAACCACAGCTAATGTCGGTAAATACGGTAATACTGTGTTTTTCGTTTGGTGCTTTGTACACAATCATCGAATCTTCGTATTCTTTAATGCCCTCAACACGCACGCCGTTTAATGCTTGCTCTGTTAAGTTGTTGCGATTATTTAAATCGATTAACGTACCTTGCATTAAAAATTGACCATCTGGACTTGCGTAAAGCACGCCCTTATTAGTGATCAACTCTTTTAAGCCCGCTACTGGGCTTGGGTTAATTTGCTTTACAGTTACACCAAGCTCGGCAAATTTAGTAATAATAGGATCATTAGCATCTGGTGTTACAGCAACGCCATTTGCAAATGCACTAATACTTGTGCACAACATGGCACCTGCTAACATTAATTTTTTCATAACTTCTCTCTATCCTAAAAATACTTAATATATTGACCGGCTTAATAATATTTACTTTCAAACTTACGCTCGCGGATGATGCTCTGCGTGTACCGACTTTAACCGTTCATTGGCAACATGGGTATAAATTTGCGTCGTTGATAAATCGCTATGGCCCAACATCATTTGTACCACACGTAAATCTGCCCCATGATTTAATAAGTGCGTAGCAAAAGCATGGCGCATGGTATGGGGCGATAATGGAGACTCAACTGATGCCAAAATAGCATAGTGTTTAATTCTATGCCAAAAGGTTTGTCGCGTCATGCCTACTCCACGCTTAGATGGGAACACAAAATCGGTGGCGTGTTTTATCATTTGTGCACGCCCACCCTTTAAAAATTGCTCCAGCCAATACATGGCTTCTTCACCCAGTGGCACTAAGCGCTCTTTGTTACCCTTGCCTTTTACAAACACCACCGCTTGGCGCAAATTAATTTGCTCCATACGAAGCCCAACAAGCTCACTTACACGCAACCCCGTTGCATAAAGTAGCTCTAGCATGGCTTTGTCGCGCAGCCCCATCGCTTCTTCTGTGTTGGGCGCATTTAACAATGCCTCAACTTCAGCTTCTGAGAGTGTTTTAGGTAACGACTGTCCGGCTTTTGGTTGAGCAATGTTTAGCATGGGCGAATCACTAATTATTTTTTCGCGCACAAAGTACTGATAAAAACGCTTTAGCGCACTAATGCTACGTGCTGTACTGCGTGGTTTTAAACCTAAATCAACTCGATGGGCTAAGTAGCTTTCTATGTCTAGCCCCGTTACCGTCATTAAATTTTCGCCCTTTAAAAATAGGCAAAACTTATCTAAATCACTGCGATAAGCGCTTAATGTATTTTCGCTTACGCCTTGTTCTAAGTACAGGCTATCTAAAAAGGTTTCTAGGTAGTCGCTATTACTGCTCATACTGCTGTTATTTTCAAAAGAATCGTCAGATAGCGTTGTCACATTATGCTCTCATGCTTTGCTAAGGTATCAATTAAAAATACCTTACGGTAAACTTGAGCCTATCATATCAGGCAATTACACAGTGATAAATACGATGCAAATTGGTTTATTTTTTGGTTCTACTACGTGCTACACCGAAATGGCAGCAGAAAAGATTCGCGACATTATTGGTGCCGATATAGTTACCCTGCACAATATTAAAGACGAGCCACTAAAAAATGCAGAGCAGTACGACTTTATCATCTTTGGTATTTCAACATGGGATTTTGGTGAAATACAAGAAGACTGGGAGTCAAAGTGGGACGACATAGCCGACGTAAACCTAAACGGTAAAACCATTGCTTTATTTGGCATGGGCGATCAGCAAGGTTACGGGCAATGGTTTCAAGATGCCCTAGGCATGCTACACGATGAAATAAATACGCAAACATTTACTCAACTTGGTTTTTGGCCAAACGACAGTAGTTACGAGTTTGAAGCTTCAAAAGCATTAACGCCTGATGGTAAACAGTTTGTAGGACTCGCGCTCGACGAAGACAGTCAATACGAGCTAAGCGATGAGCGTATTGCAACATGGGTTGAACAGGTAATGACTGAATATAGCGAAACGCTTTAATTAATTAGCTAATAAGTAAAAAGCCCGCAACTAGTTTAGTTGCGGGCTTTTTAACTAGGGTCTGTTGATCTTTTAAGGTTAAATTTGCAGCAGTCTGTTTGGTATTTAGGCAAGGCAGAGGCTATGCAGTGTGGTTATTCCCCATAAATGGGCGATAACGTAGCATTAATGCCAAACAGGCGCTGCCCAAAGGGTTCTTCCTAGGGGCTACTTACTCTTTGTTGCCTACATGGATGTAGGTAAGGGGCGTGAGCAGGACGCGGAAGCTTTGCTCGGTTTTTACTTAGCCCACTAGGTTGCAAATCTCGCGCCGCGATTAAATAGCCCCTAGTTTGAACAAATTTTAATCCGCAAAGTTCAACAGACCCTAATAATATGAGTAATTTATTGAAACGTCATAACATTGGTCGTTTGTGGGTAATATCCATCAGCCATTACAATGTACGGCAATAAATTACTTAACCATTTTTGTTGTACGCTTTGGCTGTAATTTAAGTAAAGCTTACCTTCGTGAATATAAAATGCTTCTGGGTCTATTCCTACGGCATTACCCTCATCAGCCATTGCATAAGCGCACCAGCCTCCGTATTGCGGAGCATAACGCTTTGGGTTTTCTGCAAATGCCGTTTTATTTTCTTCACTCGAAAAATGCCAGTCGGCACCTAAATAACTAAACGTATATCTGCCGCTGCCTTTAACGGCTTTATTTTGCGTAAAATAAGCAACACTGTCGTACCCTTTAATAGCCGTGTTATTAAACCAACCCGTGTTTACCGCATCATCCTTTGCGTTTGCCCCACCGCTTATTAACAGTGTGCTAAGCATTATTAAAGCAACTATGTACTTAATCATATTTTACCCTTTTATTTACTCAAAATTTTATGCCAATTAAATATGGCAGGCTTAGTGAGTAAGAAAGGCAAAGCGCAAAAATGATTTCAGTTAATGCTTAATTATTTAACGTTTAGTAATTAAGTAAGTAGTTAAACTTACTCAACTCTTAGCCAATATTGGTTTCGGTAAAAAAAGCCAATGTAGCCGCGTACTTCGAGCTTTTTACCTTCCTCTTGCGGGGTTAGTTGTAAGGTATAAGTTTTGCCATTTGTTGGGTCGAGTATTTCGCCGTCTCCCCAGATGCCATCATCCTGTGCTTTTACGTCTTTAATAATAGTCATGCCAAGAATAGGTTGGTCTTTTAATTCATCATCGCACTCGGTACATATATCGTTTTGTTTTGCAGGGTTAAGAATGGTTTCAACTTTGCCGCTTAATATACCGTTGGTTTGGGTAATACGTACATACGACTTAGCTTGGTTTGTATCCTCGTCAATCGTTTTCCAAAGCCCTACAGGCGTAATAGCAGCAAACACACCTTGGCTTGCAAAAATGGTGGCTGCTAACGTGCTAAGTAATGCTATTTTATTTAACTTTTTCATTGTGTTGTCTTTAAATCAAGTGACTAATGACTTAATCATAACAGGTGATTTATAAACACACTACCAAAGCGCCCCACCTAAAATAACAACAAACCTAAACTAATAATCATTAGTTTAGGTTTAAGGATCTGTAGCATAAAAAACAAAGCAGCGTATTACCTTACTTTAAAAACAACATCCCCTATTTTTAGATTTGAATATTCAGGCTCAACTAAAGATAATTCGTTATTATCAATCATGCTTTTAAGGTATCTAATCTCTTCAGGATTTTCGACATTCATATACCTTGAGCGCCACTTACCCATGTCGAATAACCAGAAATATGCGGATATATTTTCATTACTTTCGTCAATCACTATAAAATCGAGTTCATCATCTTTGTTTAAATCCATGCCAATGAAATAGTAAGTATGTTCTTTTAAAGAGTTACGATCGTAAAAATGTTGTTCAGAAAATACTGCCTCTATTAAACCTTGAGGTATTAGCGCTTGTGATGGCCAAAATACACTGCGCTCAATAAAATCATCGACTGTGTGTTCAAGCGTTAAAGCAAACTCATTATTTACATACATCCTATCGATGATAGCGTATTGTTCTGGGTGACTCGTTTCAATTTTCTGTTTTAATAACTGCATAGCTAAATAACCTTGGCGACCTAAGCTGTGCTCAAAATAGTAATAGTCAAACTTTTCTATTGTTACTTTATCTGCATCTAAACGCGCTATTTGGCTGTTTGTAGATAAGCTTTGAAAATTTAATAAAGGGGAGTTAACAGCAAGCATACTAACGAGCACCACCCACCCCATCACAATATTTATTTTGCTAAGCGGCTCTAGCCAATTGTCTCGCTTTGTTATAATTCCAACAAGATAACTAAACGAAAAACACGCCAATAAAAACCAAATTAAAATGCCCCAACAACGATCTACTGTTAGCCCATGCTGCTCTACCCGTAAGTAAATTCCATAGGCAGAAATAACACTATAAACTGGAAGTAACGCAACGCTTATAAAAACGAGTCGGTGCAAGAGCATGTGATAAGGGCGAACTGATGAGTCATCTTTATAAACAGTGTTAACAAAAAACAACGTGAGCACCTGCAGCCACATTACTAATAAACTGCCACTTCCGGTCTCCCATAATTTATTGAGTCCGGTAAAAGGAAGTGTTGCTAAAAAACCGAGAGAAATAACTGATAAGACAGGCAATAAAAACTTAATTAAAGTTTGTAGTAAAAAAGCGATATTATCTTCAATGTTCAAAAGCTTTCTAAATATGACACTCGCAAAGGCAAATGCGAGGGTTAAGGTTGGGATCCAAAACCATTCATTTCTTAGTAGCTCAGAGAAAAATTCTATATCTAAAATATCAAATAAAGCCGCACCTAAATTTAGAATTCCCCAAAAAATAAGTACAAACAGCCAGCATTCTCCAAATATTATAAAATTACGCCAAGAGAGCTTAAATAAACGACTGTAACTAACATTTTCTGAGCTACCAAATTGTTGTATGTACATAAGGCCTTTAAAGCCAGCTATTAAACTAGTAAAAATAAAAACTGACATTAAAGTGTTATTACTTACGTACTCTTGAGGCTCTTGCTGAAAGCCAACATACGCCCCCAATAAAGATAACAACAAGGAAAAAGGAAGGATTAAAAGCAACGACGTTTTTATATTATTTTTATTAACGGTCATTAGCATTAATAAAGGAAAGCTCATAGAAAATGTAATAAGTGAGACTAACCATGTAGGGCTTGTTGCTGGCCACACATTATTTTCTATACTGCTATACAAAAGGGTAAGAGCAATAGCCTGTAATACGGCAAGTATAATTATAAAAGATTTTGGTAACTGACTATCCATATCTGTTCTCAACAATGGTTTTAGTCAGTTTGCGTTATTCGTTCCTATTTTACAATTGCTTCACATTTTCAAATAAAATGCTTTGCATAGGGCTATATAATCAGCGGTGTAAGTATTATCTAAGTTTCTAATACACAGGGTTGATGATTCTAAATCGCTTTTTACGTAGCTAAATGTCATTAAACTGCGGCTAATCTCTTTATTGGCCGTGGCTTTTACTTGGCAATGAGCATTTAAATAAAGCCCATTTTGAGTAGCAAGCTCAATAAATAATGCGCCTTCAACGCTTGGGAGTATTAAGCTAAAGCGGGAACCACTATGGCTTAAATGTTTAAACGCATTAATTAACTCTTCAAAACTTAGGCCGTCGGTATGGCGTGCGGTATTACGCGCAACATTATCGCCTTTTAAACTGTGATTAAAATACGGTGGATTAGAGATAACCACGTCAAATTTAACTTCACTACTAAAGCGTTGAATAGTTTGGTGCGTAATACTTATAGTTGGCCACGGGCTATTAGCTACATTTTGTAATGCTTGGGTATAGGCGCTTTCGTCAATTTCTACCGCAGTTATATCAAGCTCATTACTGCGCTGCTTACACATTAATGCTAGTAAGCCGGTGCCTGTGCCTATATCAAGTAATGACTTTGCATCGCTTAAATTAGCCCATGCGCCAAGCAAAATGCCATCGGTAGAAACTTTCATTGCACAGTGGTCGTGTTCAACTTTAAATTGTTTAAATACAAAACCAGACATTTTTTCACCTTTTCATTCACCAAGCGCAGCATAGCGCGTATAATCAGGGTAATTGTCCCTTATTTTAGACACTCTATGCAATTTTCTGAATTTGATCTTGATAACAAGCTACTCGATGCCATTAATAAAATGGGCTACGAGACGCCAACCAGCATTCAACAACAAGCTATTCCTGAAGCACTACAGGGGCGCGATATTTTAGCATCTGCGCCTACTGGTACAGGTAAAACAGCGGCATTTTTAATTCCGGCTATTCAGTACTTACTGGATTTCCCACGTCGTGATCCTGGTTTTGCGCGCGTCCTCGTTATGACCCCGACTCGTGAGTTGGCTTATCAAATTCATGAACAATGTGAACTGCTAGCTAAACGCACACACCTAAAAATTGGTGTAGTAACAGGCGGTATTAACTACGGCACGCATAAAGAAATTTTCGAAAAAAATAACGATATTTTAATCGCCACACCAGGTCGATTAATGGAATACCTAGAAACCGAAAACTTTCATGCTGAACACGTAGAAATGCTTATTATCGATGAAGCAGATCGCATGTTAGACATGGGTTTCAAAAAAGAAATGAGCCGTATTTGTGACGAAGCTAAAAATCGTCGCCAATGTTTTTTATTCTCAGCAACACTCGAAGGTGACAGCGTAGAAAGGTTTGCTGAAAAAACATTAAACGACCCTGCACTGCTTGAAGCTGAATCGTCACGTAAAGAAAAAGCTAAAATTCACCAGTGGGTACATTTAGCCGATGACTATCATCACAAACTAGAGCTTTTAGTAAATACCTTAAATGGTCCAGACGTGACTAAAGCAATTGTGTTTGTTAAAACCCGTGAGCGTTTAGAAACACTGATTGGCGAGCTAACCAATAATGGCGTTAAAGCAGCTTGGTTACGCGGCGAAATGCCACAAGACAAACGTATGAAAGCCATGGAAAACTTCCACAGTGGCAAAACACGTATCTTAATTGCTACCGACGTAGCTGCACGTGGTATTGACGTATCTGACATTAGCCACGTTATTAACTTTGATATGCCGCGCACTGCCGACGTATACGTACACCGTATTGGTCGTACTGGCCGTGCTGGTAAAAAAGGGATTGCAATATCATTAGTTGAAGCACACGACATTGGTATTTTGTATAAAGTAGAGCGCTACGTTGAACAAAAACTAAAACGCCGTGTAATTAAAGGTGTTGAGCCACAGCATAAAGAAGCTAAGCCGCCGGCTAAAAAGCGTAAAGATCCAGTAAAAATGAAAGCCAAGAAAAAGGCCAAGGTTAAAAAGAAAAAGTAACCTAACATATTTTTATTCTAAGCCGACTTTTGTCGGCTTTTTTAATGCAAGCCTTACAGGCTCTGGTGTTTGTACCTGTTACATATGTAACCCAAGCATGTAACTCATACTCATTTAAATGTAATTTTTGCCCACCTTAATTCCCACTTAATAAAATTACCTTATATTTCATAGCGTTAATATTGGCACCGAAATTGTAACTACAAAGATAACCTAGCCGATGGAATTTCCATTTTGTGGCTGCACTATTCACCGTAATGTAAGGATTAAGTTATGAACCGCTTCAAGTTAACTATCGCTTTAGTATCATTTTGTTGTTTATTTTTATTAGCTTGCGCTACAAAGGTAAGTGCAGCAACCAACATGGCCGTAGTAAGCAGTGTAGCCACTCAACCTAACCTACAACAAACTATCACCAACACCCTACGAACTAACCCTAACCTGGCGTTAAGTGATATTCGTGTGCAGGTAAAAAATGGTGAAGTAGATTTATACGGTGAAGCACAAACTGGTTTTCAGCGCGCACTAGCTCAAAAGTTTTTAGAAAATATAGATGGGGTTAAAATCATTCGTAACAAAATTAGCGTTATTTAATACGCACCACAAAACCTATTTGTATAACTAATTCATAAGCGCGGCTTGTTACTCCAACACAAGCTGCGCTTTTTTATATTCTTTTTAAGGCAAGTTTTACAGCTGTGAAAAAGATAAAATAAAGCCTAAGCAATACGATTATTCCTCACCCTAAAGCGATAGCTCACACTTATACTTAAGAAGATAGATTTAGAATTGATGCTAGCGTGTTTGTCTTCGCTCTTTTAACCCTTAAGTTAACCCAATTGATACTGAAAAAGCTTACACACATTCTTTAGCCGACCTAACTGGCTTAAAAAAGATGATTTATTTAGTTATTGAAATAGATGAGAGCGTTATTTCAGAGTGTGCGGCAAGGCAGTAAAAAAATCGTTGGGTAAACACTACTTTTACTTGTTAATACTCCCATGGCCAAACGCAACTAATCAGAATTGATATTCAATAAACACAAAACTAGGTATTTAAACTTTTAGCTAATAATCCGTTTATAAAAAAAGCGCATTTTTACTCTGTAAAAATGCGCTATTGGTAAGTAACTATTTCCCAATGCTTTTGCCTAATGAGTTTTAACTAAATTACTCACTTTGGCTAGAGTCAGCACCGTCGCTACTGTCTTTATTGGATGACTGCTGGCTTATTTTATCGCTTATCATGGCATCAAGTTTTTCACCCCCTTTAATGCCAAAGTCGAGCGTACGAATTGGGAAAGGAATACTAATATCAGCTTCGTCTAATGCTTGCTTAACGGCAACAACACCTTTGTGGCGTACCGTCATAAAGTCAGGCTCGCCTGGGTATTTAATCCAAAACCACACCAGTAAGTTAATACTGCTGTCGCCAAAACCTTCGGCGTATACGGCGGTTTCGTCTTTGCGTATTACAAAGTCAAATTCGTTAATTTTATCGACTATAACGTCTTTTGCTTTTTCTATGTCGTCACCGTACGAAATGCCCACTGGCACTTCTATGCGCCTAACACCTAAAGTGGTGTAATTTTTGAGTATATTTCTAAATAAGACTTTGTTTGGCACCAGTATTAATTGCCCGTAAAAGCTCTCTATTAGTGTGTTACGTAGGTTTATAGAATGTATTGAACCAAACACATCATCGGTTTCTATTACGTCACCTGTTTTAAATGGCTTACGTACACCCATTGCTATACCTGCAATTAGGTTTTCGGTCATGTCTTGAAACGCAAAACCAATGGCTAAACCCACAATACCCGCACCAGCAAGTAACGAAGTAACAGTGCCTTTTAAGCCAACAAAATCGAGCGCTATAAATAAACCTATGCACAACACAATAACTTTAAATATTGACGCCATTAAATCGGCAATTTGCGTTGAATCGAGAGAGCGGCGCAACACGTTTTTCATCAGCTTGCCAGCAAAGCGCGCCAATATTGAAAATACTATGGCAATTACAATTGCCACTATAAAATTAGGGATATGGCTGATAACAACATCAAACCACCCTCCGAGCTTTTCCTCTATTAGTTTTTCGGCTTCGCCAACTGACGGAATACTGATCATTTTGTTTGCACCTATTTAATTAATAATCTCATTAATATTAGATATAGTTGCAAATATAACGCCAGTATCAAAAAAGCCATGCAATGCATGGCTTTTCAATTGTTTATTTAAGCTTATGAGCTAATTTTGTTCGTCACGCATAAATACCGGCTCAAGCTCTTTAACTGTTGCCTCAGGGCTAAAGTAATAACCCGCCACAGTAAACTCTTTAAGCTGACTTAATTGCGTTACTTTATTTTCGATAATGTAGCGCGCCATCATGCCGCGTGCTTTTTTAGCGTAAAAGCTAATTACCTTGTATTGACCGTTTTTACAGTCTTTAAAGTGTGGGGTAATAATTTGTGCATTTAATGCTTTTTTATCTACCGCTTTAAAGTATTCGTTTGAAGCAAGGTTAACTAAGTATTGCGCGTCTTGTGCTTTTAATACTTCGTTTAGTTTGTTCGCTATTACGCTGCCCCAAAACTCGTATAAGTTTTTGCCACGCGAGTTTTCAAGCTTGGTGCCCATTTCAAGACGGTAAGCTTGCATTAAATCAAGTGGTTTTAATAAGCCGTATAAGCCAGAAAGGATACGTAAATGGTTTTGTGCGTAATCAAGCTCGCTAGCTTTAAGCGTACTTGCATCTAAACCGCCGTATACATCGCCATTAAAGGCAAGCACTGCTTGTTTAGCATTACTTTGTGTAAACGGCTGTGCCCACTCACTAAAGCGTGCTGCGTTAAGCCCAGATAGCTTGTCGCTAATTTTCATTAAACTGCCAATTTGCGCTGGTGTTAGTTCACGGCATACTTTCATGAGCTCTTCGCTGTGCTCTAGTAATTCAGGCTGAGTGAACTTGTCTGTTGCGGGTGGCGTTTCGTAATCAAGATTTTTTGCAGGTGAAATAACAGTGATCATAGTTAGCTATTGACTTGTAATTTATTTAGTGTCAATTTCAACATTAAATGAAACGAAAAGCACGTTTTGTTTAAATAAATCCTCTCTTAAGAACCCATGCATTACCGTTTTTTTATTGATCAGGACATAAGACCTATCAAGCATTGTCACACTGTTGCAGTATGGATTAGATATATTAAGAGTGATTAGATTTTTCTTTTAACTTGCTTGGAATGAGGAAAGCAAATGACTTCAGCTCTACAAAGGCTAAAACAACATTCATCTATCGTAGCCGACACTGGTGATATTGAAGCTATTAAAAAGCATCAACCAGAAGATGCAACTACAAACCCGTCGCTTTTATTAAAAGCGAGCGAGATTGAAGCATATAAGCCTTACCTAGATAAAGCTTGGAGCTACGCAAAAGAAACCGAGCAAGAGCCTGCTAAACAACTTGAACTAGCATGTGATTACTTTGCCGTATTACTAGGTAAAGAAATTAGCGCTATTGTACCTGGTTATATTTCTACTGAGGTAGATGCACGCCTTTCGTTTAATACGCAAGCTACGATTGATAAAGCACATACCCTACTTAGCCTTTACGAAAAAGAAGGTGTAAGCAAAGACAAAATTTTAATTAAAGTAGCGTCTACATGGGAAGGTATTAAAGCCGCTGAGCAACTAGAAAAAGAAGGGACTAAATGTAACCTTACTTTATTATTTAGCGATGCCCAAGCTCGCGCGTGTGCCGATGCAAACGTATTTCTAATTTCGCCATTTGTTGGCCGTATTTTAGATTGGCACGTTGCTAACGGTATGGAAAAACCAACCGATCCGCTACAAGATCCAGGTGTTCAGTCTGTACGCAGCATTTTTGAATTTTACAAACGCCATGACTACAAAACAGTTGTGATGGGTGCAAGTTTCCGTAATACAGGCGAAATTATTGCTCTTACTGGTTGCGACAAGCTAACTATTAGCCCTAATCTTTTAGAAGATTTAGGTAACCTTGAAGGCGCACAGGAATACTTGCTAGAAACAGATATTCTTAAAGAGCCAAAACCAGAGCCACTTACAGAAGCGCAGTTCCGTTGGTTACATAACCAAGATGCTATGGCTACTGAAAAACTAGCTGAAGGTATTCGCTCTTTTGCTGATGCACAAGAACAACTAGAGGCGCGCTTTAAAGCAATGTAATTTGCTATAATCGTGTTTTAAAAACGTCGCAATAGCGGCGTTTTTTTATGCCTAAAATAGGCTACTTCTCTATTTAACCTTCATATAATCTTCGTATAAACCTTCATCAATTAATCACACTTATGTAACATAACTGTCACTTTTTTATTCTATTTTAACTAGGCCTGTGGTATAGGTATTCTTGAGGTCAATAAAATCAATAGGAGAAGTTCATGGATAGCCTAAACGATATATTAGAGATATTAGAAGGACCAGATACAACAAGGAAAACCTCTCAGAAAAATAAAAAAAGAAAATGGCGTGAAATAGAAGCAATAAAAGACAAACAGCGCCTACGTAAAGAACTACAAGAACTAGACTACTTTACAGACAGTATTGCAATTGATGAGCTCGATTTTTAATGCAATACGCCCCAACTAAACAAAAAGGCTTCCAGAATCTGGAAGCCTTTTTTAATGGTGTAAACAATTTGAGTTCTTTGGAATAAATTAAATTTGCCAGTTAATTGGCTTATCTTTTTGGGCTTGCAATAACTCATTCGTTTGTGAGAAATGCTTACAACCAAAAAAGCCTCTATGCGCCGAAAGCGGCGATGGGTGCGGCCCTTTTAAAACATGATGGCGAGCGCTATCTATGCCTTTACCCTTTTTTTGTGCATGTGCACCCCATAAAATAAATACCACACCTTCGCAGTGCTTATTAATATGGGCAATTACATTATCGGTAAATTGCTCCCATCCTAAATGCTTATGTGAATGCGCTTGCCCTTGCTCAACGGTCAATACTGTATTGAGTAAAAACACGCCCTGATCTGCCCAGCTTTGCAGGTAACCATGCTCAGGAATAATAAACCCGCTAATATCGACAGCTAACTCTTTGTACATATTTTTAAGCGACGGTGGCAACTTTTTTACATCAGGCAATACCGAAAAACACAAGCCATGCGCTTGCCCTTCTCCGTGGTATGGATCTTGTCCTAAAATTACAACGCGGATGTCATTAAGTGCGGTGGCATCAAAAGCACTAAATACTTGAGCTTCAGGCGGGTAAACAGCAACACCTTCATTGCGGCGATTAGCCACATACTCTAACGTTTGCTGCATGTAAGTTTGTTGTAATTCACTTTCTAAAAATGTAGCCCAATTGCTCATTGTGTACTCTTAATCTGTTTACGTGATGCGTCTATTTTATCACACATATCCGCGAGTCCATCTAGCATGCGCGGGGTAAAACGATGTAATAAATCGGCATTTACGCTAATAAATTGATCATTTTTAACTGCTGGTACTTCTGGCCACTTTTGCCAATTAACAACCGGCTGTGGTGTTTTTGATTTTTCATCAGGGATAATAATAACTTGTGGCTTAGTAACAATGACATTTTCGATACTAATTTGCGGGTAATCTGTAACGCTCTGTGCAAATACATTGCTTACATGGCATGTTTCAATCAGTTGGCTTATCCATGTGTTTTTACCTACCGTCATCATGGGCTCAGCCCATAACTGATAAAATCCGGTAATATTTTTTTTATCTTGCTGGCTTTTAATAATCGCGTTTAGTTTTTGTGTAAATGCATTTGCCGCTTGCTGGCTTTGCTCAATATTCCCTGTAAATTCACCAAAAGTAAGTAACTCGTCGGCTACACCAGCGATTGTGGTGGGGTTACTCAAATACACTTTTATACCTAAACGCTCTATTTGGGCTAAATCTTCGCTTTGGTTTCCGCTTTTCCACGCAATTACTAAATCAGGTTTAAGCGCTAACACTTTTTCAAGTGAGATACCGTAATAACCCCCTATGCGCTCAATACTTTGGGCTTCACTTGGGTAGTCGGCGTAATCAACCGTGCCCACAATATTATCGCCCGCCCCTATGGCAAATAGGTTTTCGACTATATGCGGTGCAAGCGCGATTATTCGCAGTTTTTTAGAATCATTAGCCTGCTCTGCAAGTGCACTACCCGATACACAAAAAAGCAGCACCCCAATAAAAAACGCTTTAAACATTAGTAATCAAACCCTTCGAGCGCTTTTATGCCTGAGTCGAATGCGTGTTTTACATTACGCACTTCGCTTACCGTGTCGGCAAGGTCGGTTAAAGTACGATGTGCTGCACGCCCTGTGATAATAACTGACTGCATTGGCGGGCGGTTATTAAGGGCTGTTACTACTTCATCTAAATCAACATAGCCGTATGTCACCATATACGTAAGCTCATCGAGTAATACTAAATCAATACTGCTATCAGCAAGCATGCGTTTTGACTCTTGCCATGTTGCTTGGGCGGCTGCGGTATCGGCTTCTTTATTTTGTGTATCCCAGGTAAAACCGGTGTTCATTACAACAAACTCAACGCCTGCACTTTGTAATAAATTACGCTCGCCACACTCCCACGTACCTTTAATATATTGGCAAACAGCTGCTTTTTTACCATGTCCAACGCAGCGTGCTACAACGCCAAAGCCTGAGGTTGATTTACCTTTACCGTTACCTGTAATTACCTGAAAAATACCTTTTACATCTTGTGCGGCAGCAACACGTGCATCCACTTGTTCTTTTACTTTTTGTTGACGCTGCTTATGCTTATCGTTGTTTTGTTCAGTCATTATTGTGCCCTTCATAAATCGAGATAATTTGCTGTATGTTTAAATGCGTTTCGCACATGGTTGCTAACCGTTCTAACTGCTGCTCGCGATGAGTGGCAATACTAATTGGGTTAATTGAGGCGCTTGGTTTTACCCATTTTAAAATTTGCGATGTAGCATCGGCTTCATCAAATAAGCCATGTAAATAAGTGCCCGCAATGGCGTTATCATCGCTAATAAAGCCATCAAACGTAAAGCCATGTGGGTGGCTTTCATCAAAGGTTAAAAATGGCTTATTAAGCGCTGCACCTTGGCTAATTCCTGCATGTATTTCGTAACCACTACAGAGTGTAGATTGGTTATTTAAAAGCAGTGTAGCGGTTATTTTAGTTAATACTTTTTGTGTTGTTAGCGTGGTTTCAAAATCGCACAGGGCAAGTCCATTTACTTGCTTTAATGATGACTCAATACCCTCGGGATCGTTGAGCGTATTGCCCAGCATTTGCATGCCGCCACAAATACCAAGTACTTTGCCACCATAGCGTAAGTGGCGCTTAATTTGAGTGTCCCAGCCTTCATTTTTCAAAAAATTTAAATCACCCAGCACATTTTTACTGCCTGGGAGAATTATCAGATCAACGTCTGGGATCGTTTGCGTATGGCGCACGTAATTTATATTAATGTTTGGGTGCAAACGCAGTGCATCAAAATCGGTGTGGTTACTAATGTGTGGTACAAGCAGCACTGCAATATTAATTGTGGCGTTGGTAACGTTATTATCAATTGCGACGGCGTCTTCAGCATCAAGCGCAAGGTCGTGTAAATAAGGTAATACGCCAACTACGGGTTTGTTTGTGTATTCTTCAAGCCAATCTAGCCCGCCTTGCAGCAAACCTATATCGCCTCTAAAGCGGTTTATAACAAAACCCTTTACGCGCGCTTGTTCTGACTCGCTTAACAACGCAAGCGTACCTACCAAGTGTGCAAATACGCCGCCTTTATCAATATCAGCAATTATAATTACTGGGCAATCTACCACTTCGGCGTAGCCCATGTTAGCAATATCGTTTTCACGCAGATTTATTTCAGCAGGGCTCCCAGCCCCTTCAACAAGGAGTAATTCAAAGCGTTTAGCTAAGCGGTTATGTGAAGTAATTACTGCATCCATCGCCACTTTTTTATAGTCGTGATATTTGCCCGCTTCCATATTACTAACGGCTTTTCCGTGAATAATTACTTGTGCGCCCGTGTCGCTATTAGGCTTAAGTAATATAGGGTTAAAGTCTATTTCTGGCTCTACTTTAGCTGCTATTGCTTGCAAAGCTTGCGCACGACCAATTTCGCCGCCATCTTTTGTTACTGCGCTATTAAGTGCCATATTTTGCGGTTTAAAAGGCGCAACCTTTACCCCTCGCTTAGCAAACACCCTGCAAAGGGCAGCAACTAAAGTGCTTTTACCAGCATCTGATGTAGTGCCTTGCACCATTAAGGTTTTCATGGAATTACACCCTTCGCTTTCTAAAAAACAATAAACTTAGAAAGAACACGCTACCAATAGCTGCAGTAATAACACCTACGGGCAGTTCTTGGTTTTTCAGCAAAGAGCGCGAAAGTACATCAACCCACACCATAAATGTACCGCCCACCAAGCTGGTTACCAGTAAGCCAGCGATGGTGCCTTGGGATATAAAAAAGCGCACAATATGCGGCACCATTAATCCGACAAACCCAATACCACCACACATAGCCACCAGCACAGCGGTAATTAATGAGCTTAAAACCAGCATAAGTATTCTAAAGCGCTGAACCCTCACACCTAATGTAATTGCGCTTTCATCGCCCAGTAACATAGCATTTAGCTGCCTTCTAAAGCTCAGCATTACAAACGTACACAATGTAATTACCAATAAAGGCAACCAAAGCGTAGCCCACTGCGCACGCGAAAAGCTGCCCAGTGTCCAAAATAAAATAGCGGCTACCGCCTGAGGGTCGCTCCAATAAAGCAACAAGCTGGTAAATGCACTAAATAAAAACGACAGAGCAACACCAGCTAATAACATTGATTCTACCTGTGCACTTTGCTGCCTACCTGCAATAAGTATTAATAAACTCATAGCGAGTAAGCTGCCCAGCAGTGCTGCTGCCGATAGCATAAAGCCTGCGCTAATGCCTGCTAGCGCCATAAGTAACACCACGCCAAATGAGGCACCCGACGATATACCAAATAAGTAAGGATCGGCTAAAGGGTTGCGCGTTACCGTTTGTAAAATAAGCCCTGCAATTGCTAAGCCAGAGCCTGCTAAAAAGGCGAGTAATGTGCGTGGCATTCTTAGCTCGTAAATAATACGCGTATTAAAAGACGCATCATTTGAGAGTAAAAAGCTATTAAGTACGTCTTGAAGTGAAGTCTCTGCTGCGCCAAAACTAAGTGCTGCAAATAAGCTAAATAAAGCCGCTGCAGCACTTATGAATAGCGCAAGTGAGTGGCGATTATTAACTGTGCTCATATTATTTGTAACCATAAAAGTAAGTGATATGAGGGATGCTATTTCCCGACTTCGATATTTGCGGGTGGTCATTTACTTGGGCGCAGACACCAAAAACGTCGCCTAACATGTTTTCGGTTAATACCTCACTTGGCGTACCTGTATGTGTAATTTCACCGTTTTTAATAACCACTAGTTCATCGCACATTGCCGAGGCTAAGTTTAAATCGTGAAACGATGCAAACACCGTCACACCCAACGATTTAGCAAGCTCCATTACCTGTATTTGGTATTTAACATCTAAATGGCTAGTTGGTTCGTCCATTATTAACAACTGAGGTTGCTGGACTATGGCGCGGGCTATCAAGGCACGTTGTTTTTCACCGCCCGAAAGTGATTCAAAGCTTTGCTCACTATGATCTGCCAACCCTACAGTGTTGATAGCTTGGGTGATTTTTTGTTTATCAATGTTAGTTACTGAGCTAAATAACGATTTATGAGGCGTTAGCCCAAGCGCAATAACATCAAATACGCTTAAGTTAAATTGCGAAGGTGTTTCTTGAAGTACCACAGCAACTTGCTTTGCATAATCTTCACTTTTAAGTTGCCAAATATCGTGATTATTAAAAGTAATCTGCCCTGATGTTGGCCGGTTAAAACGGTATAAACAACGCAGCAAACTCGACTTACCCGCCCCATTTGGGCCAATTAAACCAACAAATTTACCTGGCGATATTTGCAAATTAATATCATTTAAAATGCTTTTATTGGCAATCCCCCACGAAACATTTTTAACGTTAAGTAAAGGCGTGTTTAGCGCTGATTTAGTGTGCAACAGTGAGTCCTTGGTAGGCGTGAACTCACTAACAATACAGCTAACAATAACTAGTGTATTAATAAAAAATGAGTAAACCCGCTCGTTAAAAAATTATACCAATCTATTTAGATATAGAACCTATTCAGCGATAAATTTAATTCGTTAAATTGTTCAAATATTTATGCTGATTGGTATTGCTCATTTGTATCTGACTTAAAGCGTTGTACTAATTACAGTTACGGGAATAGTTGAGGACTCGCACCTCATTCCAAATGAAGCTCTATTATGGGCGGCTAAGTAAATAATTTAAAGCAAAAAAACCGCACTCAAAAGAGCGCGGTTAAAAAGGGAGTGTTTAAACTAATTTAGCGAATAGTTAAAACTTGTATTCCATACCTAAGCCTACGTAGTCTTGGTCAACGTTGTTGTCCATATCGAAGCTTGAGTAAAAGCCAAATACTTTAATGTTTTTATTTAATTTGTGATCAAGACCAACTGATATTGCTGACTTATCGTCGCTGTCGTCAAAATCCATGTCTTGGTATTGCACTTTAAATGTGTTGTTACCCATACTGTAAGCTGCATTTAATAGGTAACCATCCGCTTCTGCGCTGCCGTCAACTTTTTCTTGTGTTTGGTACATTGCACCTAACTTAAAGTTTTCAACTTTACCTTGGATTGACGCGCGTACTACATCGTAGCCATTTACTTCACTATCGGCTGCGATAGAGGCATATACTGCGCTCTTTTTAAGTGCCACGTCGCCGTAAGTAACCGCCATTGAGTAACCGTTATCAGCGTCTACATCATCTTCAGCTACAAAAGTAGCAAGTACTTTAAAACCTTCGTATGAGTTTGATGAATAACTAACAGTATTCCCTAAACGGTTTTCACCTTTAAATACATTTTTAATATCGCCTTCAAGGTCGTTAAACAAGTCTAACTTACCTTGAGATTGTTTAAGCGCAGTATCGTTACGACCAATAACCACTTGGCCAAACGCACCTTTTAAACCAACGTATTGGTTACGCGCAGAAATATTGTCGTCGTTATCGCCTTTTGAATCAGCATCAGACACATCAACTTGAAACTCAAACTTATATACCGCTTCTAAACTATCATTTATTTTTTCAGAACCTTTAACACCAAGACGAGATGCATTACTTTTTATCTCAGTAAAAGATCCTTCGCCGTCATCAGATGATTGCACTGTTACATTTGCTTTACCGTAAATGTCTACATCGGCAAGTGCATTAAAAGATAAACCACTTAATAGTGCTAAGCATAAGCTCGATTTTACAAATTTCATGTTATTTCCTTGGATAATCACAAAAGACTAATTTTTAAAACTGCTGCATTTTGTCACCGCTAAATGACAGTAATATTACAATGGAAATATTAATGTCTTTTTTTATTAATAAAAATGCATTAAATTTGAAATCAAAATAACATGAAAGCCAAATAAACGGCCGAACTTACTTACTTTTCTTTAATGACAAGCTTGGGGTCATTTGCGATAGTAAATTAACTAAGGTTTCTATTAACTCTTTTTGCTCGTTGTCTCTGTGATACGCTATAAACACGTCTCGCGAGGTATTTTCTACATCTTTAACATGAAACAGTTCACCTTTTTCTAAATGCCCTTCTACCAATACTTGAGGTATAAATGCACTGCCGCCACATTGCAGTATTAAATCAAGTGCAATACGTCCTGTGCTGGTTCTAAAATAAGGCGGTGTTTTACCGGTAAACTGACGCGCATGCCAAAGTGAGAAAGTAGTTCCCCAATCAACATATACATACTGATTATCAAAAAAGTTTTCGTTCGTTGCAGTGTCGTATCCGCTTACGGGAATGATTGGCAACTCACAGATTCGCTCTACCACTAGCTCGTCTACTTTTGGTGGATCAAACAATATTGCCAAATCAAGCGTGCGTTCTAATAACAGCCGAGTGCTTTCTTGTTGTGCTTTAACTTCTGCGACTAATGACACGCCCGGCATCGCTGATACAATATTTGTTATACCAAACTGTAAAAAAGCATCCCAAATATTGGGCGTTCCTGCTAAGCTAATTTGCTTATGCATATTATCGGCAAGCGCAACATCCACTTTGGCGCGTTGCATGCCCGTAATAATCATTTGTGCATGGGGTAATAAACGCTCGCCAGGTGCTGTAAGTTGAATGTTATTACGCTGGCGAATAAACAAATTAACACCAAGTCCTTGCTCTAATTGGCGAATTCTAAAGCTCACTGCAGACTGCGTAATATAAAGATTTTCGGCCGCTTTACCAAAGTGACGCGTACGCACTACCTCAACGAATGTTTTTAATAAATCGATATCCAATTTTTTATCCTCACGATAAAAATAATTTGTTTAATAAATTGCCAAACTTGCATCATACTCCAGCTAATTACTAAGGTATGAGGATAAAGCTATGAGCAATAACATTTCATTACTACGCCAAGCATTTGTTAGCCAACGTCAATTTTATGATGATCAAAACTTTCCACGAGGCTTTAGCCGCAGCGGAAACTTCACCTTATTAGAAGCCAGCATACTTGAACAACACGGAGTTGTTTTAAAAGGCTTATACAGTAAAACAATTGAGCCGCAAAACGAACACCAAGAACAGTTTGTAGCAGTCGTAACTGGCTCACAAGAACCTACCAACCCAATCGAACGAGCTTGGGTAAAATACTTAAAACTAACGACCTGCAAAACTAAGTTTCATACTTTATTTGGCCGTTCAAAAATGTCGAGCCCGGCGCCGATTAGCCAAGAGTATTATTCAGAAGCGGATAATCTGTAAGTATTTAAGTTATTTGCTTTTTTGCGTTTTAACAGTTACAACTTGTATAAGCAAATATTTTTGCAAAATATATATAGGGTTGTTCCGTGACGCGAAAAATACTAATAGTTGAAGATACACCTGCCATGGCGCGAGTGCAAAAGCACATCGCGCTTAAGGCTGGTTATGAAGTTGATATAGCTGAGTCATTAGCGCAAACAAAAGAGCTTATAAGTAAAAATAGCTATTTTTGCGCTGTAGTTGACTTCATATTACCTGATGCCCCATTAGGTGAGGCAATACCTTGTACTATTAATGCAGACATTCCAACTATTGTAATGACGGGCAATATTGATAAAAAAACTCGCGACACTGTAGAAAAATACCCAATCATCGATTACATCATTAAAGAAAATAAACAAGCTTATCAGTACCTCGAAAAACAGTTACAGCGCCTGCCTCGCAACGAAAATGTAAAAGTACTCGTTGTTGACGACTCTAAATCGACCCGACGATACATTTGTAGTTTATTAGTGCGCCATAAATATCAAATTATTGAAGCGCAAGACGGACAAGAAGCGTTAAACCTACTTGAAGCTTCACCTGATATCTCAGTTATTATTACTGATAATGAAATGCCCAATATGAATGGCGATGAACTATGTAGCGAGATTCGCCGCTTATATAGCAATGATGAAAAAGCTATTATTGGTATTTCGGGTTCTGACTCTGTAGGGCTTTCTAGTTTATTTTTAAAAAATGGCGCAAACGATTATTTGCACAAACCTTTTAATAGCGAAGAGTTTTACTGCAGGCTTAGTCAAAACGTCGATATGTTAGACCTTATAGCCACCATAAGGCGACAAGCCAACACGGATTATTTAACTAATTTACCAAATCGTCGTTACTTTTTTGAAGAAGCTGAAAAATCATTAAAGCAAATAAAACATACTAAAGGTGACGGTGCTTTAGCTATGCTTGATATTGATCACTTTAAATCAATTAACGATACATACGGACACGATGTTGGCGACGAAGTATTAAAAGGGCTCTCTATTTGCTTCAGTAAATACTTTAAAAAGCACTTAGTAGCGCGCTTAGGTGGTGAAGAGTTTGCAGTTTATTTTATAGATGCAGATAAACAAGAAGCCCTTAAACGCCTTGAAGGCTTTAGGTATTTTATAGAAATGAATAGCCAAGAGTTTAGTAAAGCTAAAATAAAATTCACCATTTCTATTGGCTTTGCAAACGGGCCTGTTTATCAAATTGATGAACTTTTAAAACAGGCCGACTTAAAGCTTTACGACGCTAAAGAATCTGGTCGTAATAAAATAGTTAGTTAACCATTTTATTAGTTAATTATACTTCTGCGGCTGTAATAGCCGCTTTTTTACGTTTGCGTGATTGATGGTAAGAGTCCCAACTAAAAATAGCCAGTGCACTCCAAATACATGCAAATGTTACTACACGCTCTGCATCAAACACTTCACCATAAAACACCACAGCTAGTATAAACATTAAGCTTGGCCCAATGTATTGAAAAAAGCCAAGTGTAGTATATTGCAAACGCTTAGCTGCACCGGTAAAACACAGCAGTGGTAATGTAGTTACAATACCTGCACTAATCAGTAGTACATTAGTATGCCAATCATTAGCTGGCAGGCTTGATGTTGCTGTAGGCACCATTAACCACCAATAAATAAGTGCGACAGGCAGTAATATAAGTGCTTCGAGTAAAATGCCAGGCAAGGCTTCAACCGGTAACTTTTTACGTAATAAACCATAAAGTGCAAATGATATAGCCAGTGAAAAGGCAACTACCGGAAACGAGCCAAAACTAATTAGCTGCAGCACTACACCGCTAAAGGCAAGGGCTACTGCTACGCCTTGGAACTTACGCAGGCGTTCGCCTAAAAAAAGCATACCCAGTAATACATTTAAAAGAGGATTTATGTAATAGCCCAAGCTTGCATCAAGCATGTGGTTATTATTTATAGCCCATATAAATAAACCCCAATTAAACCCAAGCAGTGCAGAGGTGATAACAAGCATAAGCAAAAGCTTAGGTTGAACGATAATGCGTTTAATTTTACCCCAATACCGTAAAACACTTACTACCAATACTAAAAACACAACCGACCAAATAACGCGATGCATTAAAATTTCAAAAGCAGAAACATGCTGAATCAACTTAAAGTATATTGGCGCAAGGCCCCACATTAAAAAAGCAAGACAAGCAAAAATAGCACCTTTACGCTGCTCAGTATCAATCGACATAATACACACTTAGTGATTTAAAAGGCCGCTAGTTTACTTGCCATACGCGTTTTATCCAACTAAATACGTGCCGGTTCCAAAAGCAATTTGAACAGACTGTTCGTTATGTAATTCCATTCTGCATACACATACTTTATTACCTGAACGAATAAGTGTTGCGCTGGCAGTAAAGCTCTCTCCTTTACCAGGGCGCAAATAATCAGTACGTAAGTCGATAGTCCCAAGCGTGGCTAATTTTGTTTGCACGCTTGTAATATCTAAATCGGTGAGTTTATCAATTACACTTGCTGCAGCGAGCATACCGCCTACATTATCAAGTACGGCTGAAATAACACCACCATGGAGTATTTTTTGCGCAGGATTACCAATGAGTACATCCTGCCACGGGAACGTAATTTTGGCCTGTTCAGGGCTTAACGACTCAACCGATATTTTTAAAAACTGGTTAAACGGCATGCCATTCACAAATAACGCACCTACTTGTTCAATTAACATTTCTTTATTCATTATTATTCTCTATGTCAAAACAGGTAAGATGAGTAAAACATACATAGTGTAAAACTACGAGACTCCACTTAAATAATTTATCAAGTAACTCAGCTAAAGACATCTCACTAAAAAACCACTAAAATACCCGCCAATGAATACATCAACTCCACCTTCTAGCACCCTTGTGCGTAAACCCGAAACTGTCCTCAAACAAGTGTTTGGCTACAGTGAATTTCGCGACGGTCAAAAAGCAGTTATTGATGCCGCTATTAACGGCCAAGATTCGCTTGTATTACTTCCTACTGGCGGCGGAAAATCGGTGTGCTACCAAATCCCTGCTTTAGTACTCGAAGGCGTAACCATTGTTATATCTCCGCTTATATCGCTAATGCAAGATCAGGTAACGCAACTGCAAGCTCTTGGGGTAAAAGCCGCTTACGTTAATAACAGCTTAGCACGAGAAGAGCAGCAATTGGTGTATCAACAGCTTCATCAGGGGCAAATTAAGCTCTTATATGTGGCGCCTGAAAAAGTATTACAACGCGAATTTTTAGAGCGTTTATCGCATTTAAATGTGAGTTTATTTGCCATTGACGAAGCGCACTGTGTGTCGCATTGGGGTCATGACTTTAGACCTCATTACTTTCGCTTAAACGAATTAAAGCAACGTTTTGCACATGTCCCAATGATGGCATTAACCGCCACCGCCGATAAAGCCACACGGTTTGATATAGTTGAGCAATTAAAACTACAACAGCCTTATATTCATACTGGCAGCTTTGATCGCCCCAATATTCGTTACACCATAGAAGAAAAATTTAAACCTATGGTGCAATTGCTTCGCTACCTAAAGGAGCAAAAAAGCCAAAGCGGTATTATTTATTGCACCAGCCGTAAACGCGTAGACGACATTGCTGAAAAGCTTGCAGATGCAGGACTAAACGCTGCCGCTTATCATGCTGGTATGAGTAACGAGCAACGACAATTTGTACAAACCGGGTTTGCCCGTGACGATATACAAATAGTGGTCGCAACCGTTGCTTTTGGTATGGGCATAAACAAGCCTAATGTGCGTTTTGTACTGCATTACGATATTCCAAAAAGTATAGAGTCGTACTATCAAGAAACAGGTCGAGCTGGGCGAGATGGACTTGCCGCAGAAGCTATAATGTATTTTGACCCAGCAGATATTGGTCGCGTAAGGCGCTTTTTTGAAGACATAGACGACGAGCAACGCCGCCGCGTAGAAGAACAACGCTTTAACGCAATGGCAAGCTTTGCCGAAGCGCAAACATGTCGTCGTCAAATATTACTTAACTATTTTAGTGAATATCAACGCGAACCTTGTGGCAACTGCGATATTTGCTTAAATCCGCCAAAAAGCTTTGATGGTACGTTAGTCGCTCAGCAAGCACTTTCGTGTGTGTACAGAGCGGGGCAACGTTTTGGACTTGGTTATATTGTTGAATTACTTCGCGGTGCAAACACGAGCCGCATCCGCGATAATAATCATCATGAGTTAAGTACCTACGGCATAGGTAAAGATAAAAGCAGTGAGTTTTGGCTCAGTATTTTACGCCAACTTATTCATCAAGGCTTACTTAGCCAAGATATAACACAAGGTGCGTCACTTAGATTAACAGAAGCCGCGCGTGTAATTTTAAAAGGTGAATACGCACTGCAATTAGCCGAGCCACGCCTGCAAGCCAAACACGTTTATCAAGATAAGTTAGCGCAATTTAATTACGACAAAAAACTCTTTGCTCGCCTGCGCGCACTTCGTAAAGAACTTGCTGATGCCGACGATGTGCCACCTTATGTAGTATTTAATGATAAAACGTTAGCCGAAATGGCGCAGCTTATGCCAACAAACGACAGTGAGTTTTTAAAGGTCTCAGGTGTTGGTTTTACTAAGTTAAATAAATACGGCGGCGAATTTTTAACGGCAATTCGACATTACCTAGCTACTAATTAAGAGCATTATGACCCAAATAGAATATGACCATACACACAAATGTATTTTGATTAATCCCATTGAGCTACCAAACGATGAAGACTTTGAGCTGTGGAGTACATTATTTTTACACTCAGACGAAGTAACACTCAACGAATATTCTGCAGGCGCCGATCGCCATCAAGTTCGCTTTACCTATAATCATCAAACCTTTAATTTAAACTATGAGCATTACAGCCAAAGCATCTGGATTAATGCCGAAGGTCATGAAGCTGAACACTTACTCGCCGCTTTAGCATTTTATTTAAGCTAGCTTTTAATGCCTAGCGCATAGGTCGCTGCAAACCGGCTGGCTATTAACAAAAGTGAATATGGGTAACAATTAATTAATTTCAAAATCCATACCTTTTACTTACATTATAATAACAATGATGTAAGCTGATATTACGATAGTCATTTGCTACGTAGCAGTAAGAGGTTTAATGGTGAGCAAGAAATGGATAGCACAATGTTGTATTAGTTTAACGGTTTTAAGCTTTTATGTGCCTAAAACGTTCGCACAACAATCTTCAATGAAAACTGATAACTGCCTTGTAGAACAGACAGATTTAAGCACAAATAAAAACCTACGCCGAGAAGTTCAAGACAAAACAACCCTCACGCACAGTAATAGTAACGCTAAAATAGCCTCAATAAAGCTCAAGCAACTTAATGTATTTAATACTGAGCTTGAAGAGGAAAATAATGCTTTATTCCGTTTTGCTAATCGCGCTCACATTCAAACAGAGCCCGATGTCATTAATAACCTTTTATTATTCTCCCCAGGTGACAAGTACGACGCTAAAAAGCTCGCAGAATCTGAGCGTTTACTTCGTAAAGAAAGCTACTTATATGATGCACAAATTAGTGCTACCGAAAACTGCGACGGCGACGTTAATGTAGAAGTGGTTACCCGTGATTTATGGACACTTTTACCTGAAGTGAACTTTAGTCGAAGCGGTGGAGAAAACAAATCGAGTATAGGCTTTAGAGAATCTAACCTACTTGGGTGGGGTAAGCGCCTTTCTTTTTCGCGCACTACTGACAGCGATCGCAGCGGTTACTTATTTGTTTACGACGATCCTAATATTTTATCTACTCGCTACCGAGGCCGTTTAGAATACGCCGATAACAGCGACGGCAAGCGCCATTTGCTTGAGCTAACCTATCCATTTTACGCAATTGACACCCCCTTTAGTTACGGTATTTTAAGCTATTCTGAGCAGCGCGAAGAGTCACTATATAAACGCGGCGAAGAGTTTAGCGAATTTGATCAAACTACCGATTTAAACCGTGTATTTATAGGACACTCTAAAGCGCTTAATAATAATTGGACCCAGCGACTAACGTTAGGCTATACCGACGAGCAACATACCTTTGAAGCTATAGACACTACATTTGCACCACTTGCCGATGACAGAAGCTTAAGTTATCCCTTTATAAGCGGCCATTGGTTTGAAGATAACTACATAAAAGTACGCAATTTTGACAGTATATCTCGCACTGAGGATTTAAATTTAGGTTGGAATATTAAAAGCTTAATTGGCTATTCAGATGAGTCCTTAAGTAATGACGACAGCCGCGCGGTGTATTCTTTTAACTTTAAAAAAGCCCACTTTACTAACGATAATACCTTATGGCGTTTTAGTGCTGATATTGATGGCTATTGGAATAAAGAACAGAAAAAACTCGAAAACTTTATGGCCACCAGCCAAGTACAATATTATTTAAATACCAGTGAAGACCAATCTTGGTATGTTAAAGCCCGCGTGCAATACGCCAAAAACCTGACTGCTGATCAACAGCTTACTTTAGGTGGCGAAACAGGCCTGCGTGGTTACCCGATGGATTATCAACATGGCGATCGCAGCTTTTTAGTAAATCTAGAAAAGCGCTATTACTGGGAGTACGATTTACTACAACTATTTAAAGTGGGTGGCGCAGCTTTTGTAGATGTAGGCAGAGCATGGTTTAACGATGAAGATAACGGTGAAAATGCACATGTATTGAAAAATGTAGGCGTTGGTCTGCGTTTGGCACCGAGTCGCGCAAACTCAGGAACCATGATCCACATTGATATTGCCGCCCCTGTTGATAGCTACGACGATGTAGACTCAGTCCAGTGGCTAGTAAGCGTTAAAAACACTTTTTAAATAATACAAACACGTTAAACTAATACCAATTGCATTAAATTGTTATGAAAGTTCAGGACCTAATGTGGAAATAATAGAAGTTTTAGAATTGTTTGCATCACAATATAAGTTGGTTGTAACTATAATCGCTATTTTGGTTTTCCCTCTTCTATTAAAAATAACCAAAAAACTACTCGAAAAAGCGATTAAAGGCAAAGTAGATTTGCACCGAAAATACCGTGCAGAGCTTTTACTAAAAATTATACTCGCCTTTGTAGTACTGTGTTTGGTTTTAGTATTTTGGGGTATAGAGCTGCGTGGTTTATTGGTTTTAGGCTCTTCTTTATTTGCCATGTTAGGGGTAGCACTTTTTGCCGCTTGGTCATTATTGAGTAACCTCACCGCATTTTTACTGATGTTTATTCAAAACGATTGCCGCGTTGGTTATTGGGTACGAATTATTGATGGTGCGAATCATGTTGAAGGGCGCATTGTTGAAATGGGCTTAATGAATGTAGTACTTGAACATGTTGATGGGCACCGTGTAATTTACCCTAACAATTTATTTGTGACCCGTCCTGTCATGGTTTTAAATAAAGAACCAAAGCCAACGAAAACCCCTGTTATAAAGCGTATTATTGGTCCTAAAAAAACATAGTTTAAAAAATCATATTCACAAAAAACCGCAGTAGGCAAAATACCTACTGCGGTTTTTTAATGCTTAGCTAAACAGAATTTAGTTTAGCTATTAGTTATTTAGCTCAGCTGTTTTAAGCTCGTCATCTAAATCATTTATCTCATCAATAAAGTTCTCTAGTTGCTGTTCTACTAAACTATTGTCGTTTGCAAAGTAAGCAAGGTGGAATACCGCATCACCTTCATTTACCAATGGCATCGTTTGCTGACCAATAACAATACCGCCTTTAGGCGCTAAAAGCTCAAGCTCAGAATCCCCTAGAGGACTACTTATATATGCAAGCACTTGCCCTTTAGTTACATGCTCCCCTAGTGATACTTGTGCACGCACAATGCCATCAACCTCTGCACGTATCCAACTAGTAGAACCTGCAATAATAGGATCTGGTAACTTTTTAGGGCGCTTGCCACGGACCATTTTTAAATGGCGCATAACATAATCAACGCCCTGCACACCTGCCGCAATAGCGATAGGGTCAAAGCGTAGCGCTTCGCCTGCTTCATAAGTAATAACAGGTATACCTAAGTTTGCGGCTTCACTGCGTAATGAACCATTACGAAGGGATGCATTTATAACCGCCGGCGTACCAAATGCTTTAGCCATTTCAGCGGTTGCTTCATCTTCTAGATTAGCGCGAATTTGCGGTAAATTAGTACGATGAATAGCGCCAGTATGCAAATCAATAATATGAGTACAATGTACTGCCACTTGATTAAAAAACATATAAGCCATACGCCCAGCTAATGAACCACGTTCAGAACCTGGGAAACTGCGATTCATATCGCGTCTATCTGGTAAATAACGCGATTTGTGAATAAAGCCAAACACATTCACAATAGGCACAGCGATTATTGTTCCGCGCAGTTGGCTTGGATCTATTTTAGCAAGTAACTGACGCACAACTTCTACACCATTTAGCTCATCACCATGAATAGCCGCACACACCATAAGCACAGGGCCTTCCATTACACCGTTAACCACTTCAATAGGAATATTAAGTGGTGAATGGGTGTAAAGCTTAGCTGCTTCTAAGGCAAGCGTTTTACGCTCGCCTACGCCTACATTTTCTCCTAATAAGGAAAAAGGACGGTTAATTTTAACCTTTGCCACGTGTTGCTGTTCCTTTACTTGAGGCATTTTTTTCGATGAAATCAATCACCATACCTGCAATATCTTTACCTGTTGCTATTTCAATGCCCTCTAAACCCGGTGATGAGTTAACTTCCATCACAAGTGGCCCACGAGATGAGCGAAGTAAATCAACTCCCGCTACATTTAAGCCCATTGATTTAGCCGCTGCTACTGCCGTTTTACGTTCCTCTGGAGTAATGCGAACTAATGTAGCGCTACCACCACGGTGAAGGTTAGAGCGGAACTCACCTTCTTGTGCTTGGCGCTTCATTGCTGCGATTACTTTGTCGCCTAGTACAAAACAACGTATGTCTGCACCACCCGCTTCTTTAATATATTCTTGAACCATAATATTGGCTTTTAAGCCCATAAACGCTTCAATAACACTTTCAGCTGCTTTGCGTGTTTCAGCAAGTACAACACCAATGCCTTGTGTGCCTTCAAGTAATTTAATTACAACAGGTGCACCGCCTACCATTTCTAGTAAGTCTTTTACGTCATCGGGTTTGCTGGCAAAACCTGTTACTGGCATACCAACGCCTTTGCGCGAAAGTAACTGAAGTGAACGTAATTTATCGCGCGAACGAGAAATAGCGACTGATTCGTTTACAGGATAAACACCCATCATTTCAAACTGACGAAGTACCGAACAGCCATAAAATGTAACCGATGCACCAATACGCGGGACAATTGCGTCAAATTCTTTTAAGTTTTCACCGCGATAGTGAATTTCTGGTTGCTCAGAGTTGATATTCATATAACAACGCAATGCATCAATCACTTTAACTTCGTGGCCGCGTGCTTCTGCTGCCTCAATTAAGCGACGTGTTGAATATAGCTTTCTGTTACGAGATAAAATACCGATTTTCATAGTTAAACCTTACGACCTAATAGTTGAGATAAAGCCGGGTCAACGACTATACGATTTTCCATGGCTGTACGCCCTAATAACATTCTAAACTTCATTGTTGCACGGCTTGTTAAAGTAAGCTCGATAGGCCAGCTATGCTCGCCTGCATGTAATGTAGTTTCTATAAAGTAGCGTAGCTCTTTTTGCCCACTTGAGCTGGTTACGTACTTCATTTTTTTAACTTTTGCATTGCAAGTGACTTGCGTTTGTTCATCATCTTGCAGTGGTTGGGCCGTAAATTTAACCCATTTTTCTGAGTCAACTTCGTATTCTTCAATGTTAATTGCATGAATACATGAAGTGCGAGCGCCTGTATCAATTTTTGCTTTTATCTCGTTAATACCAAGCTCAGGTAAACTTAACCACTCACGCCAACCAACTGTGATCTTTGCTGTCATAAATGTGCCCTTAATAAAAAAGTGACTTATACGCTACAGACCAAAAAACACCAACGAAATAAATTTATCTAGTCGATTAGTAAATTAAATTGATCTTTTTAAGCAACTGGTCACACAATGCACGCCTTGCTAAGCCGTACTTTAATGCCACTTTGCTCAACACAGAGGCTCTGCATATATTTTGCTATTTAAGCTTAACTTATTAAAAGTAAAGGTAAGCCTGTAAGCAACTAAGTAGATACACTATAGTTAACAGTATTAAAAATACACTATTATGAGAACTAATTATGATTAATGGTTTACTACATGCACTTGTACTTGATGGACAAGGCGGCGCTCGTCCTATTGGAAGCACTAATGAGCTAAATAGCTGGCAACCAAGCCAAGGTAAACTTTGGGTGCACATGGATTATAGCCAAAGTGAGGCAGTTGAATGGCTCAAGGCACAGCCTCATTTAAACGATTACGAACTAGAGTCTTTAATTGCTGACGAAACACGCCCACGTATTACGGCTACAACTAACGGGCACATGTTATTTTTACGTGGTGTAAATTTAAATCCAGCACAAAGCCCTGAAGACATGGTTTCAATTCGTTTATTTATTAGCGAAGACATTCTTATTACTACCCGTAAGCGCCGTTTATTATCGGTGCAAGATACGCTCGCCTGTTTAAATGAAAATAAAGGCCCATGCAATATTTCTGAATTAGTGTGCTCTATTACACAAAAATTAACCTCACGTATGCAAAGCGTTATTGACTCACTAGATGAAACACTCGACGAGTTTGAAGAAGAAATAGATGAACCAAGTAAAAAGTTTGACAACCAAGGTTTATCACAGTTGCGACGCCAAACTATTGCCTTAAAACGTTATTTAAAACCGCAAAAAGAAGCCCTTAGTTCAATGGTAAATAACCACTACCTATGGTTATTAGATGACGATAAAGCAAAACTTAATGAAACCACCAACCTATTAATTCGTTACCTTGAAGAGCTAGATAGTTCGATTGAGCGTGCGCAAATTATTCAGCAAACAATCACTAACCAAGTTTCTGAGCAGTTAAACCAGCGAATGTATGTTATGTCTGTAGTGGCAGCACTTTTTTTACCGCTGGGCTTTTTAACGGGGCTTTTAGGTGTAAACGTAGGAGGCATTCCTGGTACAGAGAGCCCTTATGCGTTTAGTGCTTTTGTCATATTTTTAATTGTGCTTACTGGCGGTATTGGTGTGTATTTTAAAAATAAAAAATGGTTATAAATTAAGTTTATACATTAAAAAAGCCACTCAGCTTTAAACTGAGTGGCTTTCTAAACTACTAAATAATTAATTAGTTCTACGCGTGTAACTAACGTCAGTCATTGTTACTTTAGCCTTAGTAATACCTAAATCTTTAAAGCACTCTTTAAATGAATCTGAGTTACCTGACTCGCCACACTCATCTAGTGTATATGGGTCTTGTGATTGGAGATAATTACCAAACTTGAAGTAAGACTCTGAATCATCTTCTACCGGAATACCAAAAGTAGTACCTAGTGCAGTTACATCTACATCACCGTAATTATTTACTACTTTTAGATTAAATGAACCACCACTTCTGATAGTACCTAGTGCATGTTTTTCTTCTTTACCACTGGTGTTACGTAAGCGAACATATACATCAAAAATTCCATTACCCGCTACGCTATCATCAAAACCTGATTCATCAGTATCTGAAACATATACTTTTGAAATCGTACCTGTATCGCTAGCATGGTGTTGAGAAATAATCGTTTTACCACCATCAGACATTTCCACTTTTACAGTTGCCTCAAAAACCTCATAGGTTTCGGTCATTGCAGCACGAGCACTTTCTTTTACTTTATATTCATGACGCCAGCCATTACCGTTTGGAGTAATATGACGCGCTTCTAGAGGAACAAACTCTAAAGTATTGCTATTTACTAATGGATGAGGATTGTTACCTTCAAGGTCAAAAATACTACCGTTGGTGATGTTGCTTGCTATACCAGAGCCACTACCAGTGTCGCCACCGCCAGTATCACCGCCGCCTGAAGTGCCCTTAGTTAATGAAAAGTTATCAAAACGAACATCGTTTGAGCTCTTATCGTGCTTAGCAAATACTTGTAGCGTACCTGTATTTGCTGTGGTGAAAGTTCTAGATACTTTTGTCCATGAAGAAACGTTAAATTTCTCATTTTTAAACAAACCATTAAGATCGTTAATACCAATTTGGCCCTTACCAAGTACATACGCACTTAACGTGTACTGAGTATTTCGATCTACATCTACATTCTGATAAACACGCCCTGGGCTACCTTGAATTTTTAATGATTTAGAGCCCTTATAAGCACTACCTGAGATAGCTGCAGGTTCTGTTTCATTCCAGTTACTCCAACCATCTTCAAACCCAGCATTATTGATCGTCGCCGCTTGTACAAAACTTGAGCTAGCAGTCATGGCTGCAAGCATAAATAGGGATTTTTGGTTAATCATTATCTTTATTTCTCCAAACCTGTACATGAAAAAATCTTACTACATGGCTTTAAATGAGTATTTCACTCAAGCCTAGATCACCGCCTGTAAGCAGGTTTTAATTTATGTTTTTATGTGAAATTGGTAATAGCAAAACCATTAAAAAATCAAATTTGGCCTACAAATAATTATTACCAATAATGACAGCCAGCTGGGCTGAGACATAAGTTATATTGCTTGTAATAAATTTGCAACAATTTATTTAATAAGCAATAAGTATTAATTTCATTTAGATTAATCGAATCAAAAATAAATTAAAGCAATTAAAATCAACAAGTAAAATAAAAAAACATCAA
>NZ_JACJED010000070.1:0-212 GCF_014163885.1 Pseudoalteromonas sp. SR43-2
GATTGCTTTATATTGTTAAAGAACGTTGCGATTATAAAGTTGAACTTTATCTCGCTAGGGCTGCGCATATTACGCTTTCCTATTTTTTTGTCAACACTTAAATTTAAACTTTCTAAAAAGATTCAATCTAAGTTTTACTTAACACCCTGAGTTGTTCGTGCCTCGCTATGCGTTGCTGTTTCCCGTCTCAGTGGGGTCGCATTATAGGGAGA
>NZ_JACJED010000007.1:0-180590 GCF_014163885.1 Pseudoalteromonas sp. SR43-2
GCCTGGTGATAACATCAAGATGACAGTAACTCTAATCGCACCAATCGCGATGGATGAAGGTCTTCGTTTTGCTATCCGTGAAGGTGGTCGTACTGTAGGTGCTGGTGTTGTAGCAACTATCGTAGAGTAATAATTAACTTTTAAGTTAATTGTTAGAAAAAGGTCACCCAGGTGGCCTTTTTTAATGCCTGAAGAAAAGTGATTTGCTCCTATATAGCTTTATTGCCGTAGCTTGGGTTGAGTTTTGCGAAGCCTGAGGAAAAAGGTTGCTGAAAATAACTGAGCTCTTAAATATAAGCACGGCTAGGCCGCGCTTATATTGAGTTAGCTCTTGGTCTTTTAGCCAATTACTAATATATGATAAAAGCTTTAGTGTTTCTTCGCGTACTCTTGCGCTTGCTTTAACACTCTTAATAAATTGCCACTTAAAATCTTTTTAATATCTTTGTCGCTATAATCTCTGTCCATTAAACCTTGAACAAGATTAGGGTAGCTAGATACATCTTTCAAGCCGATAGGTAATGAATCGCCAACTCCATCATAATCAGAGCCAATACCTACATAATCAATACCAATTAGCTCAACTACGTGATCAATATGGTCAAGTACTTGCTCAAGACTTGCAAATGGATACGGATTTTTAGCACGGTAAGCAGCATCAAAATCTTTACTTAACTTAGTGCCTTCTTTTTTAGCTGACTCTTTTGTACTTTTTAATTGCTTGCCCCAACTACCTGCTTTAGCGGTAACAAAGCTTGAGCCAAAATTGATTTGAATAACACCGCCATTTTCTTTAAGTGCTAATAACATATCGTCATTCATATTACGCTCAAAGCCAGGCGTGTATTTACGAAGTGATGAATGAGAGGCAATTACTGGTGTTTTAGAAAGCTCCATAACCTGATAAAACGCATCATCAGAAATATGCGATACGTCAATTAGCATGCCTATATTATTCATTTCAGTGACAAGCTTTTTACCAAATGGGCTTAAGCCTTTCCATTTACGGCGTATATCGTAAGACGAATCTGAAATATGGTTGCTTTGAGAGTGCGCTAGCGTGATGTAACGAATGCCGCGGTCGTAAAAGTGCTGAAGGTTTTTCATATCACCTTCGATTGGAGAGCCATTTTCCATACCCATGGCTATAGACAGCTTACCTTGTTTAAATTGCTCTTCAATATCAGAGCTTGAGCTCGCAATAGCAAACTTATCGGGTGCGCGCTGGACTATGGCTTCCATACTATCAATCATTTGATTGGCTAGCTGGTAGCTTTTTCCTTTACCTTCAAATTCCAAATGCGCAGGAATATAAATTGACATAAATGGGGCGTTTAAACCGCCTTTTACAGCGCGAGGATAGTCAAAATCGCCATCACTAGTTGCTTTGGTTACATCAACCCAGCTTTCGTGAATTCGATAAGGTACGTCAATATGGGTATCAATTAAAATGGTATCTTTAGCGAGTTTAATTGCCTTATCAGATGCTGTTATTGTTTGTTCTGCTTGGGCTTGGCTAGTTAAAGCTAGTGATATGGCTACCACTAGAGTGCTGAGTTTTATCATGTTTTGGCTCTTTGGGTAAAAAGCCATTGTGTACGTTCAATTCAAAAGTTACAAGTACTACGCCCTAATCAAACGACTGTGCTTGATGCTCTTCACTTTGCAGCGCTTTAAATTCACCTTTTGAAATTATAGTTACAGACTCGTGTAATTCTGAGAAAAACACCATCGCTTCGCCATTTTTAAGCTGCAGCTTTACTTGGTTAACTTTAGATTCGATGCTTGCTTCTACTTCACCATAATCGGTACCTTCGCGTAATACATAGCTTTCGATTAAGTTATAAAGAGTGTCTTGATCGAGTTGTTCAAAAGGGATAATCATTACTGCTTGTTACTCGCTTTATTTAATATGTGTTGGCCAAAATAATACGGCACGGCTTTCTCTAACCAAAATACAGGTTTAAAAGGGTTGTTACCGCTAATAAAACCTACATGGCCGCCTTTCTCTGAGACGCACAGCGTAACATGCTCACTGACATCTTGCCTACTCGGTACGGCTTTAATAGAGAGCATGGGGTCGTCTTTAGCGTGAATAATAAGCGTAGGAATAGCGATGTCTTTTAAATACGGCATAGCACTGGCTTTACGGTAGTAATCGTGTGCGTTTTCAAAACCGTGTAACGGTGCTGTAAGTTGGTTATCAAACTCTAATAAATCATCAATATTCATTAATTGATCGGTAGTTATAGGAATTTGCTGCTTAATTTGCGGCAATTTACGTTGCATCGACTTTTTCATTCGATCGAGCAGATATTTTTGGTAAATTTTACCTAAACTTTTACGAATAACATCACTTGATGACGACAAATCATAAGGCGCTGATACCACTGCAGCTGCATTGAGCGGGCAGTTTGTATTCTCTTCGCCTAAGTACTTAGCAAGCACATTACCACCAAGCGAAAAGCCTACGGCAACCATCGCTCTATTTGGGTATTGCTGCTTTAAATGATTAATAAAAAAAGCTAAATCGGCGGTATCACCACTGTGATAAGCACGTGGAAGGCGATTTACTTCAGTTGAGCAGTTTCTAAAGTGCATAAGCACAACTGCATAACCTTGTTTTTTTAAGGCCTTCATCATGCCTTTGGCATAAAAGCTATTTATATTGCCTTCGAGTCCGTGTAAAACAACGGCTAGTGGTGCGGTTTCGTTATGTGGAAGTGACCATGCAAGCTCAATAAAGTCACCATCAGGTGTATCAAGTTGCTCAAGTTCGTAGGACGTATTGTGAAATGGGCGGAAAAAACGCGGCATTATGGTCTGAACGTGACGATTGGTCATCCACCATGCTGGTTTGAACTGAGAGATCATGTTTGTACTACGCACTTTGTATTAAACGAAAAGCTAGTGTATCAAATTTTTCGCTTCAGAAAATAAAAAGCGCCTAACTAGTAAACTAATAAGGCGCTTTAGTGCGTCGTGCTTAATTTTGTTCGGGAATTTCTGCATCATGTATTTTTTTCAAAAAGAAAAAAGCAAAAAAGATACACAAAGAAACAACGATGGTTAAAAACCCAAAAGACATAAATAAAACTGGATCTGTAAAAAAGTCTCTAAAGAATACGCTCATGAGTTGCTCCCCTCGTTGTTGATGGGTTAATCATAGGCGGTGTTTGCAGGTCGCAACATGATCGAGATCAAGTTATTTTTCTAAGCAGGTGTAGGAGTGAAGCTAAGTTGATTTAGATCATGTTTTAAGGGTTGGTAAGTTATTACCACTGAGAGCTAAGAGAGTTTTTCCTTAAAAAGTAGTGAGTTGATCGTAACTCATTTTTCCACTTTATTTAAAAGCGTAGCGCTTTAAACATTTTTGAGTAAAACACTTAAAGATTTTTGCACAAAGAGAAAAAAAGAGAAGTAAACGAGGGGGAGAGCAATAAACTACTTGAGCCAAATAATTGCTCAATATTTATATTTTTACCTGGATAATCTAGTTTGTTTTCCTCTAAAAGCGAAACGCCTCTTAACCTCTTTGTGAGTAAATTACTTGAAGGTTTTTTGCATAAAGAAAAAAGAATGAGAAGTAAATGAGGGTAGATCAATGAACTACTTGATCTGACAGTTACCCATTTTTCATCTGGATAATTTAGTTTGTTTTCCTCTAAAAGCGAAGCGCCTCTTAACCTCTTTGTGAATAAATTACTTAAAGGTTTTTTGCACAAAGAAAATAAGAAGTGGAGGAGGGTATAAAAACTAATACCCTAAGTGGCTTTCACATATAGCTCAATGTTGTTTGGCTCTGAAAGCTTGACTAATTCAAGCTCATTTACTGTTTCAACCAACATATGTTGCTGCTGTTTTTCAAGCTTCAGCTCAGCGCTTAGCAACTCTGCGCGTATTGTGGCGTAATCACTAATCGCATTCTGGTTAGCTTTTAAATAGCTACGAGCGGCGCGCAGAGGTTGTAATGCGTGAGTATCAAACTCACTAACTACTTGCGTTAACTCATTTAGTTGTTGGGTATTAATACTTAAATTTAATGAGTCTAAATAAAGTAGCAATAAGCATAAATTAACGTTTTTTCCTTGCTGGTTTTGTAGTGCCAGCAAGGTGGTTTGTTGCTCAGGCTTTGCGTACAAGGTGCACGCAAACTGCCAAAAATGGTCACTATTGAGTAAGTTCATCGGCGAATGCCTGCTCTTTTTCTTCCATTTCTTCAAGTGCCATAAGTAACTCTTCTTCAACGTCGTTAAGTTTAGGCGTAAGGGTTGCTTGCTTGGCTAATAACTCTTTAAGCTTGGCTTTGTTGTCGTCGTTGTAGAGTTCGTTATCACCTAAGGTCACTTCAACTTCACTTAACTCGGCGGTGAATTTATCGAGTTGCTTTTCAAGCTTTTCAATTTGCTTTTTAAGTGGTTGAGTGGCCTTTCTAAACTCAGCCTCTAGGCGTTTTTGCTCTTTACGGTTAACACCTGGATTTGCTTTAGGCTCGTCGCTTTGCTGCGCTTTAACCGCTTCTTTATTGGCATTGAGTAACCACTGGTAATACGCATCTAAGTCGTAACCAAACTGGGTTACTTTGCCGTCATCTACTAAGTAAAACTCATCGGCGGTATTTTTAAGCATGTGGCGGTCGTGCGATACGGTAACCATAGCGCCTTCAAAGCCTTGCAGTGCCATAACAAGTGCATGGCGCATTTCTAAATCAAGGTGGTTTGTAGGCTCATCGAGTAGTAATAAATTTGGTTTTTGATACACCAACATGGCAAGTACTAAGCGTGCTTTTTCGCCGCCCGAAAATGGGGCTACAGGCTCAAGTGCTTTATCGCCAATAAAGGCGAAACCACCTAAAAAGTCACGTAGTGATTGCTCAGTGGCTTTTGGGTCGAGGCGTTGTAAGTGCATTATTGCACTGGCTTTTAAATCAAGAGATTCAAGTTGATGCTGCGCAAAGTAACCAATATTTAATCCGTGATGCTGAACAACTTCGCCCGCTTGCGGCTCTAAATCACCAGAAAGCAGTTTAATTAACGTTGATTTACCTGCGCCATTTCGACCTAATAAAGCAATTCGGCTACCTGGTACAAGGTTTAGCTCTATATTATTTAAAATAGTGACGTCACCATAACCCGCTTTGGCTTTATCTATTGTCATTAGTGGGTTTGGCAATGCTTTTGGCTCTGCAAACTCAAAGTTAAACGGCGAGTCGGCATGTGCTGGCGCTAGTTTTTCCATGCGTTCAAGTGCTTTCACACGGCTTTGTGCTTGTTTAGCTTTACTGGCTTTTGCTTTAAAGCGCGTTATAAACTGCTCAAGGTGAGCAATTTGATCTTGTTGCTTATCAAACATCGCTTGTTGTTGTAGCAAGCGCTCTGCTTTTTGGCGCTCAAACTGCGAGTAGTTACCTTTGTACACGTTAATAAGTTGCTTATCTACATGCCAAATTTGATCAACCACCGCATCTAAAAACTCACGGTCATGAGATATAAGTACAAGGGTGCCGGTATAAGCACGCAAAAAGCGTTCAAGCCAATAAACGGCATCTAAATCAAGGTGGTTTGTTGGCTCATCGAGTAGTAGTAAATCGGCGTCGCGTATTAATGCTTGGGCAAGGTTTAAACGCATACGCCAACCACCAGAGAACGAGCTAACTGGATTTTCTATAAGGTTATTGGCAAAGCCTAAGCCGTGTAATAGCTCACCTGCGGTTGATTCAATGCTATAGCCTTTAATGTTCTCAAGCTGAATATGTACTTTAGCTTGTGTGTCGCCATCGTTGTTTTTCTCGGCCTCACGCAGTGCTATACGCATTGCGTAGTATTCTGGGTGGCCTTGAAGTACATAATCAATCGCGCTTATTTCAAGGGCAGGTGTCTCTTGCTTAACAGAGGCGATAGACCAATCTTTTGGAATGCTGCAGTTACCGGCATCTAGTTGTAGTTCTGATTTTAGTAAACCAAATAACGTTGATTTTCCACAGCCATTAGCGCCAACAAGGCCGACTTTGTGTTCTGGAAATAACGTAGCTGATGCGTTTTTTAATAAGGCTTTACCGCCACGAAGTAGTTCTATTTCTGAGATTTGGATCATGAATGCGTTACTTTGCTGTGCCCTTGTTAAGTTGGCGCTATCATAACATAGAACTTAATGCTCTTATCAAGCGTATCAACAAGTGAAGTTATACGATAAAATAACGGCAGTTCAAACCACAGGAAAAATGTTGTGAGACAAAAGAAGCGATTTATTGCTGGTGCATCGTGCCCTGACTGCAAAGCCATGGATACCATGATGCTATACAGAGAACATGATGTTGAAAAAGTAGAGTGTGTTGAGTGTGGTCATAAAATGGCGCAACCCGATAACGCTGTTCAGGCGTCTACTCGCCAATTTGAACAAGTAATTGGTGTATTTAAACCGGGCGACTAACCCGGTTTTTTATTGCCTAATTTTTACCGGTTTTAGTAATGCGGTGGAGGCGGCTCAGGTACTTCAGACATCATAGACGATGATGACTGAGACTCTTTAATTTTTTCTGCTAGCAGCTCGGTTTGGCGTTTCATTTTTGCTAACAGCTGTTGGTGCACTTTTATTTCATCATTTAAGACTTCAATCGTTTCGTCTTGAAAAGCCACTTTGGCTTCAAGTTCCATTAAGCGATGTTCAATTGTGTTCATTATTCTCTCGTATAATAAATCGCTCTGCGATACCGCTGGAGCTTTCGGTTAACAACGACTTACCGTTATCTGTAAATGTCACATCTAGCACCACCGCCGATTTAGGCTTACTGCCTTCGCGCGGGGTAACCTGCCAAGTTTGAATTTTTTCACCGCTTGGTATTTGCCACAAATCTACACGCTTATTTGGCGAGCCGGTTGCAAGCAAAGTGCCTTGTTCGTTAAAACGCACAGCAGTAAAAATTTTCTGACGCGCAATATACTTCAGTTTACTCACAAGATCACCTGTAGTCAGCTTCCATACATTTGCTTGTGCCATACTATCGGCCGTAAACGCATAGCGACCTTGTGGATCGAGCGTTACTTGGGTAACACGCGTTGGGTGATTAAAACGATGAATTACTTGTCCGGTACGTGTATCCCAAAAGTAAGCAACATAATCGTTAGAACCACTTAAGGCAAAGCGTCCGTTAGGTGACAGGTCAACGGTGTTAACTTTATCTTGATGACCTAAAAACTCAATACGACGTCCGGTTTCTAGGTTTACAAATACGACAACGCCGTCGCTACGGCCATATAAAACACTACGGCCTTGATTGCTAATGGCAATATCGCGAATACTGGCTTTTTGTATTTTGTAATAACTTTTATTTTTGCCTGTGGTTATATCCCACACAGCAAATGTGGTTTTTTCGGCGGTAACAGCCACGCTGTTATCAAAAGCAATGGCAACAGCGTACACTAGGCTGTCTTGTGACTGCTGCTGAAACCATTGGTATTTTAGCACCTGCTGTTGATTATCCCACAGGGCGACCCCATGGTTGATAGAGGAGATCAAACTGTATTTACCATCGTTTGAAACTGTTGATGAAAACGCACCTTGTGCAGCATGTTCGTAACTTGCTACAGCGTGTTGTTTTTTATCGGTACAGGCGATGGCTAAAAAACAGCTAAATACGATTAAAAAAGTACGAAATATCGACATATTACAGGTATTTCCCCTTAACTCTTAGTGACTGAGAGGTTAGACTAGGACGCGTTAAATGCCTAGGTTGTTTGTCTAATCACTGGATATGTTTTTAGTTTAGCTAACAATATGGAATTTAGTCATTAAACAAGCAGCCTATCATGTGGGCCGTTAATCTTTAACTAGTAATAATACATTAAAATGACAACTGCAAAGTGTGTCGGAGATTTAAAATGAAAAAGACGATTAGATTGTCATTGATTGCAGCGTCAGTTTTAGCGCTTACAGCTTGTAATCAAGAAGCAAAAAAAGAACAAGCAGAAGTTAAATTAGACACTGTAGAACAGCAACAAGCATACGGTATTGGTGCATCTGTAGGTAACTTTTTAAATAAAGACCTAGCAGACAAAACAGAAATTGGTATTGAACTAGACCAAGCACTTTTAATTCGTGGTTTTGAAGATGCGCTTGCTGGCAATGCAAAAATTGACGAAGAAAAAATTCGCGAAGTATTAACTGCACTAGATACATCAGTACGTACTAAGCAAGAAGAAAAAGCTAAAGTAGAGTCTGAAAAAAGTAAAGAAGCAGGCGCTAAATACCTAGCTGACAACGCTAAAAAAGAAGGTGTTACAGTAACTGAGTCGGGTCTACAGTACGAAGTACTTAGCGAAGGCGATGGCGATGGCGAAAAGCCAGTGGCAACTGATGTAGTTAAAGTACACTACAAAGGGACTTTATTAGACGGTACTGAGTTTGATAGCTCATATGCACGTAACGAACCGACAACTTTCCCTCTTAACCGCGTAATTGCGGGTTGGACTGAAGGTTTACAACTTATGTCAGTGGGTTCTAAGTACAAGTTCACTATACCTTCAGAACTTGCTTACGGCGACCGTGACTTAGGTAAGATTCCAGCTAATTCAACACTTGTATTTGAAGTTGAATTACTTGAAATTCAAAATGAAGAAGCATCAGCACAATAATAAGCTTATTGTGTAAATGCAAAAAGGGACCTTAGGTCCCTTTTTTTAATACGTGTAAGTAACGTATTAATTCGTGTGATTAGAAAACAAGTTATCAATAAGCTCATCTTCAAGTGCAAAACGAGCTTCTAATGCCTCACCAATAACAGATAAGTCATTATCAAAGTCTTTCAATAAGTCTTCTTTGTCTACTTCTGCGTACTTATCATTAAAATCTAACGCCACATCGGTTGTGCTAGAAATACGCGGGTAAATAGAGTTTGCAAGCTCTTGGCTTTGTAAGCCCTTTTTTTCGCATGCTTTTGCTATATCGTCATATACTTCAAAATGGCCTGCAGATAGGTAATCCATTAAAAGCTGGCAAAATGATTCAATTAGTTTTGGCTCTGGCAATGCTTGATCTTGCTTTTCGTATGGCGTAAAGCCTGCAATTTTGCAGTAAAGTACAATAAGTTCTTGGCGTTCGTTTAGCCATTTATCAATTACTGTGTGGCTACCACCCCATTTTTGTTGAGCTTTTTCTACACGCGTCAGCATAACTGTTCTCCTAGCTGGGTTGGTTTTTAATTTAAATATAATAAGTTTATATACATCAAGATATATTTAATTTGCGCGTATATCAACAAGTAAAGTTAAGCTACTTTGAGGGGTGTACCTTTTTATATAAACCGAGGTGAGAGATTTTATTTTAGGCAAGAAAAAACCACCAGTTACGGTGGTCTAATTTCTTTCAGTGACTTGTTATAACAAGCTTTCTTATTTTTATGAGATGATTTTTATTGTTATTATTTTAAAACATTTATTTTTATTGTTTTAAGATTTTTATTATTGTTTTTGTTAACGCGGGACAAACAATAACAAGGTTTTTGCAATGTTGCAAACATATTAATAAAAAGTTTTAAATGTTATTTATTTTTGTTTATTTTATAGTCGAAAGGGATTAAAAAACTCCATTCTATTGATCTACCCCTAGGTAAAGCTGTTTTCGTCCCTAAGCAATAGAGGGTCGGAGAATATGGTGGTACAATCTTGCACAATTTATACAAGTCTTAGGATCATTTACGCCATGAGCGAATTAAAAAACGACCGTTATTTACGTGCACTTGCAAAACAACCTGTTGATGTAACTCCGGTATGGATGATGCGCCAAGCAGGACGCTATTTACCAGAGTATCGCGCTACACGTGCACAAGCGGGCGATTTTATGAGCCTGTGCCGTAATGCTGAGCTTGCATGTGAAGTTACACTGCAGCCTCTACGTCGTTACCCGTTAGATGCCGCTATATTATTTAGTGATATTTTAACGATTCCAGATGCGATGGGCTTAGGCTTGTACTTTGAAACTGGCGAAGGCCCTAAGTTTGAACGTCCTATTTCATCACTTGCTGATGTTAAAAAAATTCCAAAGCTAGACCCTACAGACGAGCTTGGCTACGTAATGAACGCAGTAAGCACTATTCGTCGTGAACTTAAGGGCGAAGTACCACTTATTGGTTTTTCTGGTTCACCTTGGACGCTAGCAACTTATATGGTTGAAGGCGGTAGCAGCAAAGTATTTGGTAAAATCAAAAAAATGGCGTTTGCAGAGCCGCAAACACTTCATTTATTACTCGATAAATTAGCTGATTCAGTAATTGATTACTTAAATGCTCAAATTAAAGCTGGCGCGCAATCGCTAATGGTATTTGACTCGTGGGGCGGTGTATTAAGTCCGCGCGATTACAACGAGTTTTCACTGCAATATATGCATAAAATTGTAGATGGTTTAATTCGTGAATACGATGGCCGTAAAGTTCCGGTTACTTTGTTCACTAAAAATGGTGGTCAATGGATTGAAGCAATTGCAGCAACAGGCTGTGATGCAGTAGGTCTAGATTGGACTATTAATATTAGCGATGCTAAACGCCGTGTAGGCGACAAAGTAGCACTACAAGGTAATATGGACCCGTCAATGCTTCACGGTACACCAGAGCGTATTCGCCAAGAGGTAGGTACTATTTTAGAAGACTTTGGTACAGGCAATGGCCACGTGTTTAACTTAGGCCACGGCATTACACCAGATGTAGACCCTGAAAATGCTGGCGTATTTATTAATGCAGTACATGAGCTAAGTGCTAAGTATCATAAGTAATAGTCACTTAAACGAGCTTTAAAACTGTTTAAAAGTAAAAAACCCGCTAAGTTGCGGGTTTTTTGTTACCTATTTATAAAGGCTTTTAAAACTACTTATTTAAGCGGTTATTTAAATAAGCGATTTAAGCCATTTAATGCCGCAACACGGTAGGCTTCAGCCATGGTTGGGTAGTTAAATGTGGTATTTACAAAGTAGTCGATATTATTGCCACCATTTTTTTGTTCCATAATAGCTTGGCCAATGTGAACAATTTCAGAGGCACGTTCGCCAAAACAATGTACGCCAAGTACTTCTTTGGTTTCGGTGTGGAATAATATTTTTAAACTACCTACTTCAGTACCAGCAATTTGCGCGCGAGCCAAATGCTTAAACTGAGCACGGCCTACTTCATACGGTACTTTAGCGGCTGTAAGCTCTTGCTCGGTTTTACCTACTGAGCTCATTTCTGGAATGGTATAAATACCAGCCGGAATATCAACAATCAGCCTGTCATCGCAGTTACCACATGCAATTGCATCAGCAGCTATACGACCTTGGTCAAACGCAGCACTTGCAAGGCTTGGATAGCCAATTACATCACCTACAGCGTAAACGTTATCAATTTCTGTTTGGTATGTTTCGTTAACTTTTAATTGGCCACGGCTATCGGCTTTTAAGCCAATGGCTTCAAGATTTAGTGTATCAGTGTTACCAGTACGACCATTAGCAAATAAAATACAGTCAGCTTTTACGCGTTTACCTGATTTTAGATGCATTATAACGCAGTCGTCACGCGTCTCAATTCGGTCAAACTCTTCGTTATGGCGAATAACAATACCGCTATTCCAAAAGTGATAGCTAAGTGCGTCAGATATTTCTGCATCCATAAAAGCAAGTAGTCGATCGCGTGTATTAACCAAATCAACTTTAGCGCCTAAACCTTTAAATATTGACGCGTACTCACAACCAATTACACCTGCACCATAAATCAGTACACGATGAGGGTCATGCTCAAGGCCAAGTATTGTGTCACTTTCGTAAATACGAGAATGCGTAAAATCTACCTCTGGTGGGCGATAAGGGCGTGAACCCGTTGCTATAACAATCGTTTTAGCAGTCAGTCGCTCAGTTGAACCATCATTTCGTTTTACTTCAATTGTGTGCTTATCTACAAAGCTCGCATCACCTTGAAACATATGAATGCGGTTACGATCGTAAAAGCTACTACGTAAATTAGATTGCTTAGAAATAACAGAACTTGCGTGACGTAAAATATCAGGAAATGTTAAGCGGCTAGGGCGCTCACCAACATTGAATAACGGATTTGCTTTGTATTCAATATAGCGGCTAACAGAGTGGCGAAGCGCTTTTGAAGGAATTGTTCCCCAATGTACACAACCGCCACCAACTGATTCTTGGCGTTCAATAACCGCTACTTTTTTATCGTTTTTTGAAAGGTTCATGGCGGTACCTTCACCGCCAGGACCCGTGCCAATAATTATTGCATCATATTGGTATGTCACGGGTACTTTTTTTTGTTCTGGTTGTTTGGCCACAGCCACTCCTAAATTAATTAAAAGAGGCTTTTAATAACCTCGCATTAAGTGCTAGCCATGCCTGTTTTTGATTTTCCCAGGCGGCTTCCAACTCATGGTATTGTGCCATTAATGCTGAGCGTTCACACTGCTTTGCCATGTTATTTTTTTTAACTTCTAACACTTGTTTTTGTAGTGAACAATAATTTTGCAGTTTTTTCAGCAGTAAATCGTACTCTTGTTGTAATAATGTAATCTTATCTTGTGCTAAAGGCAATTTTGCAAGACGCGTTTGCGTTTTGCTCATGAGCGTTTCGGCCTTCGCTTTTTCGATACGTTCAACAGGAGTACGCTTTAACTTATTGGCTAAACCAACAGCTGCTAAAGAGCGGATCATCCATTTTGTTGGATCGTAATGAAACCATTTAATACCGTTACGGTAGTCGCTTGCAAAAATATGGTGGAAGTTGTGATACCCCTCACCGTATGTAAATAACGCTAAAAAGCCGTTATCACGTGCCGTATTTTTTTCGGTGTATGGGCGAGAGCCCCAAATATGTGCAACTGAGTTTATAAAAAAGGTAAAGTGTTGACTCAGTACTAAGCGTAGTAAACCTGCAAGAATTAACATCCCCCACACATCACCAACCAATAAACCAAGTGCTAGAGGCAAGCCTACGTTCATAGCAATCACAAGCTTTAAGTAATGTTTGTGTTGCCACATAACTATTTTATTGCGCTGTAAATCACGACAATTACTATAATCACCGTAGCTATCGCCTTGGTAGTCACGTAACATCCATCCGATATGGCTATACCAAAAACCATTGGTCGCCGCGTAAGGGTCTTTTATTGGGTCGTCAACTTGACCGTGATGTATACGGTGATCGCTACTCCAATGCAAAGCACTGTTTTGTAGTGCAAAAGCACCGCCAAGCGCAAAAATAAATTCAACAGCAGGGTGTGCGTTATAGGTTTTATGTGCCCATAATCGATGGTAGCCGGCAGTAATTGATAAGCCCGCATAAAACATGCAGCCTACAAAAGCAATCCAATGCGCGCTGGTAAATCCGTAGCTAATGGCGTACCAAGGTACAAGTGTGGCAGCCGCCAAAAAGGTTAGGCTAAAAAATAGGACGTTTGTCCAAATAATCGGTGGTTTATTCATAATTCTCAATCTCAGCGTACAACTGTAAGCTAAAATAGTATTTCAAACTCTCGTCGTCAAGTATTAGACTGGACAATTGAGCTAATATCACTAAATATTCATATAAAATAATTCAGGGAGCTGTTGATGTCGGGTGTTAGAGCGCAACAGAAACAAAAAACACGACAGGCGTTAATTCAAGCGGCATTTAATCAGCTGAGTGCTGATCATAGTTTTTCGAATTTAAGTTTACGCGAAGTAGCACGAGAAGCCGGTATTGCCCCAACTTCTTTTTATCGTCATTTTAAAGACATGGATGAGCTAGGTTTAACCATGGTAGACGAAGCCGGCTTAACTCTTCGCCAACTTATGCGCCAAGCTCGCAGACGAATAGCGAACGATGGCGGCAGTGTTATAAATACCTCAGTGGTTACTTTTATGGAGTTTATTGATAACTCAAGTAACCAATTTAGGTTGTTGCTACGAGAACGCTCTGGGACTTCTAAAGCATTTAGAGCCGCAGTAGCACGCGAGGTAAAACATTTTATTTTAGAGCTGGCTCATTATTTAGAAAGTGAAACTAAGTGCAACGCTATGCATGCCTATATTCAGGCGGAATCTATGGTAACGCTCGTATTTAATGCGGGTGCAGAAGCGCTCGATATAGAAGGATTGCAACGCGACGAATTAATTGAGCGCGTTATTTGGCAGCTGCGTTATATTACTCGTGGAGCCGGGCATTACGTAAGAGAAACGAGTAAAGAAGCATAGCTTAAAAAAATTGTAAAAAGTTAATATAAGCACGGTATATTGCAGTGCTTATTAATTTAAGCGTCACTAGTCATGTATTTGTTATTTTAATTCTTAATAGGTGCCTTGGTTGAATTAAAAAACCCAATTGAATCGTTTTTAAATCTGTTTTGTGGAATTTTTATGCTTGCTTCCGTCGCTTTGTAATGTTAAAAATAGGCTTCACTGAACACACACACAAGAAAACAAGATGCATATTATTCGTTTAATTACACTAAAACTTAACCTCTTACTGCTATGGTCAGTGAGCGGGGATTAGTGTGTTTGCATCGAGTTGAACACTAAAAACCCCGCAATTGCGGGGTTTTTTTTATCTCGCGGCTGGGATTAATTGAAATTTGGGTAACATAGGAATGAGGGGCAGTTATGCAAGAGCAAGATAAAGTATGGATTTTTGATACCACCTTACGTGATGGTGAGCAGGCACTTAAAGCAAGCCTTACTGAAGATGATAAAATTCAATTAGCGCATACAATTAGCCGCTTGAATGTGGATGTGATGGAAGTGGGTTTTCCGGTTTCGAGCCCTGCTGATTTTCGCTCGGTGCAACGTATTGCAACCGAAGTAAAAGGTCCGATTATTTGTGGTTTGGCACGCTCTGTTGCCAAAGACATTGAAGCCTGTGGCGAAGCACTTCGCACAGCTCAGCAAAGCCGCATTCATACTTTTATCGCTACAAGCCCTTTGCACCTTGAACATAAATTACGTATGAGCTTAGACGATGCAACGGCAATGGCTGTTAAATCAATTAAATTAGCACGTAACTATACTGATGATGTTGAGTTTTCGTGTGAAGATGCCGGTCGTACGCCGCATTGGGATTTATGTAAAATTGTTGAGCAGGCAATTAACGCCGGAGCTTCAACTATTAACTTGCCAGATACCGTTGGTTTTGTAACGCCAGACGAATACGCCGCGATGATCCGCCATTTAATGAATAACGTGCCAAATATTGATAAAGCGCGTTTAAGTGTGCATTGCCACAACGATTTAGGTTTAGCAGTAGCAAACTCGGTGGCTGCAGTGCAAGCCGGTGCACGCCAAATTGAGTGTACTATCAATGGCATTGGTGAGCGGGCTGGTAACTGCTCGCTTGAAGAAGTGGCGATGATCATGAAAATGCGCAAAGACCATTTAAAAGTATACACAGATATTAAAAGTGAAGAAATTTACCGCGCATCTCGTCAAGTGGCTAAAATTTGTAATATGCCAGTACAACCAAATAAAGCGATTGTTGGCGAAAACGCCTTTGCACATAGTTCAGGCATTCACCAAGACGGTGTATTAAAAGCGCAAAATACTTATGAGATTATGTCGCCAGAAAGCGTTGGTGTGCCAAGTAACCAATTAAATATGACTTCGCGTTCGGGTCGCCATGTTATTGAGCATCGCCTAGAAGAGTTAGGCTATCAAAAATCTGATTACGATATGGATGGCTTATACAAAAGCTTTATTGAATTGGCTGACCAAAAGGGCACCGTATACGATTACGACCTTGAGGCGATGATTTACTTTAATCAAATTAACGACAAAGACGAAAAATACCAATTAGAATTTGTTAACTCAGCTTCTAACTCACAATCGGTAGCAAGCTCTACGATTGGAATGCGAATTGATGGCGAAGCTAAACAAGAAGCCGCGACAGGTAATGGCCCAGTTGAAGCTTCGTTTGCAGCCATTGAGCGCTTAACCGGTATGAGCGTTGAAATGATTGAATATAACTTAGAAGCGACAGGTCAAGGTGCAAGCTCATTAGGCCAAGTAAATATTATAGCTAAATACGATGGCCGACCTTACCACGGTGCGGGCATTGCAGCGGATGTGGTTGAAGCGTCGGTACGCGCCATGATCCGTGTTTATAACTTAATTTATCGTGCACAAAAAGTGTCTGATTTAAAACAACAAAGGAAAGCAGGATGAGTAAAACAAACTACAGCGTTGCCGTATTAGCTGGCGACGGTATTGGTCCAGAAGTGATGGCAGCAGCAGAACAAGTACTTGATGCTGTGAGCAATAAGTTTGGTTTTACCCTGAACCGTGAGCATTATGCAATTGGTGGCGCAGCCATTGATGAATTTGGTAAAGCATTACCAGAGAGCACACTTGCAGCGTGTGAAAACGCTGACGCTATTTTATTTGGTTCGGTAGGCGGTCCTAAATGGGAAAACCTACCACCAAACGAGCAGCCTGAGCGCGCATCGTTATTGCCGCTTCGTAAGCACTTTGGTTTGTTTTGTAACCTGCGCCCTGCACAGTTATTACCTGCATTAAGTGCAGCGTCACCACTTCGCGCTGATATTAGCGAAAAAGGTTTTGATATTTTATGTGTGCGCGAGCTAACCGGCGGCATTTATTTTGGCGAAAAAGGCCGTAGCGGCGAAGGCGCTGAAGAAGCTGCTTTTGATACGCAAACATACTCGCGTAAAGAAATTGAACGTATTGCTCGTTTTGCTTTTGAAGCTGCAAAATTACGTAGTAACCATGTTACCTCTGTTGATAAAGCAAACGTACTTGCATCAAGCGTACTATGGCGCGAAGTAGTCACCGAAGTAAGCAAAGACTACCCAGAAGTAAGCCTAGATTACATTTACGTAGATAACGCCGCTATGCAGTTAGTTAAACAGCCTAGCCAATTTGACGTACTACTTTGCGATAACTTATTTGGCGATATTTTGTCAGATGAGTGCGCCATGATCACAGGCTCTATGGGTTTATTACCTTCGGCAAGCTTGAATCAATCGGGTTTTGGATTGTACGAGCCAGCAGGCGGTTCAGCACCAGATATTGCAGGTAAAGGCGTTGCAAACCCAATAGCACAAATTTTAAGTGCCGCATTAATGTTACGTTACTCGCTAGGGCAAGACGAAGCTGCGCGCACCATTGAAAAAGCAGTAGCAGAAGCTGTAGAAGCAGGTGTAGGCACACCAGATATATATCCAAATGCCGGTTACAGCACAAGCGATGTGGCAGCAGCTATCGTTTCACGCATTTAATAACATATTAAAGTTGCAGCACCGTTATGCTGCAACTCAAACAGATTAGGGAATTAGCAAGTGGCCCAAACGTTATACGACAAAATTTGGCAAGCACATACCGTTGCCAGCATAAATGAGCAAACCGATTTACTTTATATTGACCGCCATTTAGTGCATGAAGTTACTTCTCCGCAGGCTTTTGCAGGTCTACGCGAAAAAAACCGTACTGTACGTTGCCCAGAAAAAACCTTTGCAACGATGGATCATAACGTATCGACTAAAAGCCGATCACTTGATGCCGCAAGCGAAGTATCTAAAAACCAATTAATGGCGCTTGATAAAAACTGTAAAGAGTTTGGTATTGTACTTTACGATTTAAACTCAATTAACCAAGGCATTGTGCACGTAATGGGGCCAGAGCAGGGTATTACTTTGCCAGGCACAACCATTGTATGTGGCGATAGCCATACTTCTACGCATGGTGCGTTTGGCGCATTAGCACACGGTATTGGTACGTCTGAGGTTGAGCACGTATTAGCAACGCAAACGCTACAGCAAAAAAAGGCGAAATCGTTAAAAATTCAAATTAACGGTGTATTGCGTCCAACGGTTACAGCTAAAGATTTAATTATGGCGGTAATTGGCAAGTTAGGTACTGCTGGTGGCACAGGCTATGTAGCAGAGTTTTGTGGTGTAGGCATTGAAGCGCTTTCAATGGAAGCCCGTATGACGCTATGTAATATGAGCATAGAAATGGGTGCAAAAGCGGGTTTAATTGCATCTGACCAAATTACTTATGATTATTTAAAAGGTCGTCCGTTTGCACCTAAAGGCACAGATTTTGATGCAGCCGTTGAATATTGGGAAACCTTAAAAACAGACGAAGGCGCACACTTTGATTTAGTTGTTGAGCTAAATGCTGACGACATTCAGCCACAAATTACCTGGGGCACAAGCCCAGAGCAAGTAATTGGTGTTGATGAGTGCATACCCGATCCAGATAAAGAGCCAGATTTAATTAAAGCCGATGCCATTCGCAGCGCACTTAAATACATGGGCTTAAAAGCGGGCGATAAATTATCAAGCGCAAAAGTAGACACGGTATTTATTGGCTCATGTACTAATAGCCGTATTGAAGACTTACGCGCAGCTGCAAAAATTGTTGAAGGCAAGCAAGTTGTAGCCGGCATAGAGGCGTTAATTGTACCGGGCTCTGGCTTAGTTAAAAAACAAGCTGAAGACGAAGGCTTAGCCGATATTTTTAAAGCGGCAGGTTTTGAATGGCGCGAGCCAGGCTGTTCAATGTGCTTAGCAATGAACGACGACCGCTTAGAAGCGGGCAAGCGTTGTGCATCTACTTCTAATCGTAACTTTGAAGGTCGCCAAGGTCGTGGCGGGCGTACCCATTTAGTTAGCCCTGCAATGGCTGCAGCCGCTGCAATACATGGTCACTTTGTTGATATTAGAGGAGAAGCATAATGAGCGTATTTTTTAGTGGCTTAATGGCTCCACTTGATAAAAACAATGTAGATACTGACCAAATTATTCCTAAGCAGTTTTTAACATCAACTAGCCGCGAAGGTTTTGATGCTGCCTTGTTTTATGATTGGCGTTACCTAGATAACGGTGAGCCAAACCCTGATTTTATTTTAAATCGCCCATGCTACCAAGGCGCACAAATATTATTAACGCGCGACAACTTTGGTTGTGGCTCATCTCGTGAGCACGCGCCATGGGCGCTGAAGCAATATGGCTTTGAAGTTATTTTAGCTGAAAGCTTTGCAGATATTTTCTTTAATAACTGTGGTAACAACCAAATGTTAGCCATAGCGTTACCTGCCGACACGCTTGAGCAATTGTTTGTACTTAGCGAGCAGCACGACGATATTAACATTGAAATCGACCTTGAAAATCAAACACTAACAAGCAGTAAGTTTGCACCAATTAGTTTTGATATTCGTAAAGACGTAAAAGAGCGCCTATTAAGTGGCTTAGATTTTATTGGTGTAACCGAAACACTAAGCCCACAGATTGATGCATTTGAAAAGCAACTAGCAGCTGAGCGCTCTTGGCAGTAATTGTTTAACTTGTATATAGTAAATTCACGTATTGAAAAGCACGGCAATTGCCGTGCTTTTTTGTGGGTAAATATTAGGTTCAGTACCTAAGGCTTAATGCCTAAAGTCAGCCATTAACGCAGGTATACCAGGTAACATGCCTACAATTGCCATTACAGTAGTAAGTAACACAAACATAATAAGTGGAATCACCCAGCGGCTCATTTTAGTTAGCTCTGCGCTGCGCTCTTTACAGCCAATAAGCCCTAGGTTATCAAGTAACATAGTAAGCGACCAACCAAAAGCCGGATTAACTAAGGTTGAGGCAAATACCACAATAGCGGCTGATTGCGTTGTTTTGCCTTCGCGCGTCATTTCCATGCCAGCTTCAAGTAGCGGAATAAACACACCTACAATAAGCGCTACACAAAGCACAGGTTGCCAAATGGCTAAATCCATAGGGTAACCCCATAAACCAGCAATAATACAAAATACGGCTGTTAAAATGGCGCCAGCCGGAATAGGGCGTTTAGCAATAGCAGCAGGTACAATGTAGGTTCCCCACGATGAGGTAAAGTTAGCACCACCGGCAAGTGAGCCAAATGTTTGTCTAACCGATGCGCTCAGCATGGTGTCGTCGATATTCATTTGTACTTTTTCAGTGCGTTGCGGATAGCTTATTTTTTGAAATACTTGATGACCTAAAAAATCAGGTGACCACATAGCAACGGCGAGCACTGCAAATGGGAGTACAACCACAAAGCTTTCAAGTGTTGGCAGGCCAAGCATCCAACCCGTGTTTTCGCCCCACCAGTAAGCAGGGTTCATATTTGGTAAACCGGGAGCTGTATGAAACTCAAACGGTGCACCTAAAGCAAAGGCAACCACGCCACCAATAAGGCAGCTTAACGGCACAGCTAACCAGCGCTTTTTAAAGTGCTCCAATAGCGCATACAATAAAATGGTGGCTAAAATAACAATAAACGCAATGTGTGCCATATCAATGGCCTCAGCCCAGGCAAACAGCTTTTTAACCTGCGAAATAGTACCAATAAAGCCTAAATAAATGAGTAGCCCGCCACATACACCTTTACTGGTTAGGCGCGCGAGCATACTTCCTCCTTTGGTTATGGCCAAAATAAAACCAAAGGCACCAATGAGTAAGCCAAACGCCATAGGGTGGCCGCCAGCTGCAACTACAATAGGAATTAACGGTATAAGCGGGCCATGAGTACCAGCCAAGTTAGCTGTTGGTAAAATAAAGCCTGAGAATAAGATGATAAAAATAGAAACAATGAGTAATTCGTAGCGCACGTTTTCTAAAACAAAGGCATCGCTTAATCCAAGAGGCGCTGCAAATGTTGCTGCAATAGCACCCACCATAACGACTTTACCAATAGTGCCCGCCATTGCAGGAATGGTGTCTTCAAATTCAAATCGGTAATCTCTAAACGGTAAATTAGGACGCCAGCGTTTAGGCTGCATAATCTGTAATTCATGTTCGAGATACTCGTCGCGAGTATTAAACTCTGAACTCGGTTTGTGAAGCTGCTCGTAGCTTTGAGCATTCTTGTGCGTGTTTGATGGTGCATCACCGGGTGGTGTAGTTTGCATGCGTTCTCCTGCAACATTGTTGCTTAATCAAATAAATACGGCTTTTGTTAAAGCAAATGAATATTGAATATGCAGGGTAAATCAGCTTTTAGGCTGGGATGTATAGGCAAAAGGTCGTGCATGGTTGTTTTTAATACAGTTAATAAAAAAACAGCTTTACACTAAAAGTTATGAAATTACAGAAGGTGATTAAAAGTTTTTATAAATCAAGCGTTTGGGTTTGTAATTAACGATGCGGAGCACTATTTACCTAATAGTATAGTGTTAACGGCAGGTTATTATCCTTTAGTCTTAGTGGCTGTGAAAGCCATTTTATTTCAAGCTATTTGCTTGCAGGAGCCGTTAATTTTGTTTTATTTGTGGTGGAATAATACTTCTGTTACTTTCTGATTGTTAATAACAATAAAGAATAGACATGCAACTCAACTCCCCTAAATCAATTGGTATTTTACTTGGTACGCTTTACGGCATATTTATGCGACTGTTTGTAGAGCTAGTCAATGCTTACAATTTAGGTAGCTTAGTCTCTATATCATTTATGTTTTTAGTGCCCGTTGCAATTGGTTATATTCGTGTTCACTTTGAGTACAATGAATCAAAAACATTAACTAAAAGGCAAATGGTCACGATTGCTTGGCAGCCTATTTTTGTTTTTTTATTTGTAAGTGTAATTACTTTACTTGAAGGCAGTATTTGTGTGGCTATGGCTTTGCCTGCTTTTATGTTTTTTGCCAGCATTGGTGGATTACTTGCGGGTTTTGTTAGAAAGCGTGAAATAAAAAAAGCGAATAGTTCTTTATTATCAATCGCGTTGTTACCTATATTGCTCTCACCTATTGAAGTTAATTTTTTAAATTTATCAAAAACATACGAAGTAACAAATTCAATAACTATTAACGCGCCCATCAATGCTGTGTGGCAACAGTTAGCTAATGTGAGTGATATAAAACCACAGGAAGTGCCTTTTTCACTCACTCAATTAATTGGTGTACCAAAGCCATTAAAGGCAAGTATGAATGCAAGCGGTATAGGCGCTGTTCGCACAAGTACTTGGCAAAAAGGGGTTATATTTAAAGAAGTTATTACGGATTGGCAACCAAATAAACAGATGCTTTATAGATTTGACATAGACCCAGATGCTATTCCCGATGACGCACTCGATAAACACGTAAAACTTGGCGGTGAATACTTTTCTCCACTTTACGGTGGTTATCAGCTAAGTGAAGATAAAAGCGGCAATACAATTTTAACTTTAAAAACGACCGTGCAAGACAATACAAATTTTGGTATTTATTCACGAATATGGGGAGAGATGATATTTCAAGATTTCCATCATTCACTTTTAGCGTTAATGAAAAACAGAGCTGAAAAGTCACTTATCGCAACTGTTTCTTATAATTAGCTTAAATCATCATATTTTTAAAAAAATATCACACACTAAAAGATAAAGCCTCTGCAATTGCAAAGGCTTATGTTTTAACTGCTAACTTTTACCAAATCATTTCTACAAATTCAGGATGGTCGATATACGGGTTACGATTACCTTGAAATTCAAAGGCTGCTTGGTTACGGTCAATTTCCATTTGGCTTACAGGATCACTGTTATGCCAGTTAAGCAGCATGGCTACTACCCAGCTTTCAAACACTTGGTTGCTTGAACCATTAAGCACTGCATTACTTGAGGTCGTTTTGGTTTGCCAAGTGCCTATTACATTTTCGTAGCGCGTTGCCATGTAAAAATAAGCGCGAGCAAAGTCACCTTTAAATTCGTCAATTGGCTCAAATACAGTACCTGAGTAATTTAATGAACTTGCGGCAGAGCCTAATTTACTTCCGTTGGTTGATGTAAATGAAGCGCTTGCTACTTCACCAAATGGGAAGTTACTACGCTTTGAGTTTACATAACCGTCGGTTGCGTAAATATGATGCACATCTGAGTTCATTGGCTCAATAGTGCCGCCAAACCAGCTTTTAGGAAATGAATGCTCACGGTTGTAACAGCCGCCTTCTCCACTATAGTTACCACATTGGTCACTCACCGCAGTATAATTGTAGCTATCTGAGCCGTTTGGTTTTTCGCTATACATATCTAAAATGCTGTTATCGTTTTCAAAGTATGTATCACGTGCGGATGAGTCGTAAAAATTCCAAATAGCTGAGTAACCCTGTGCATTATGATCTTTAATAATATTATAAAGCTCAGTTTTTAGTGCATAACCCGATAACCCTTGAGCAGTAACATAGTAGCCAGTGGGTGTTGGGTTGCTCCCGCCGCCATCACCAGAGCCACTACCTAGAGTAAATGCCGTGCTGTCTGTATTATTAAAACTTGCACCGCTAGCAAGTGTGGTAGAGCCTTGCTTAAGCGCATAACTGCCACTACCTATTGAACAACACATACCATCGCCGTAACTGTCGCTAATAACAAGTGTGTAAGTACCATCAGTTAGGCATATTTGCTCATCATACTGAGTGTTTGATTCGTAACCACTGCTGTTAGCAACAGCGCTACCTTGATTGTTATTAACGGCCCAGCTAGTTTCGCTACCGTAATTATCGGTGTTAAGCGTTAAGGTAAGGCTATTGTCGGTGCAACTTGTTGATGCGTTGCCATCAGTATTTGGTAAAAAGTTATCTACGTATACGGTTTCGCTGCCATCAAATCCACTTACATCGTAAAACCTAAGCCCAACACTAATTGTTTTATCACTGCTTGGCGTATAGCTATGGCTAATTGTTTGCCATTGGTTAGTTTGTGCTTGATTTGAATAGCCTTGATAGCCATCTACATATAAGCGCGCTTTAATTTTACCTTCGGTGTGGTAAACATCAGCCGAAAAGTTATAGGTTTTACCAGCTTCTACAGCAACCTGTTGTAGTAAATCAGTGTTACTTTGCGATCCTGTTGTTACATTGACAGCAGCAGAGCTACTACCGCTTTTAACTGTACTAGTTGAGCGCGTTAAGCTGATTCCGCTATCAATAGTGCTCCAAGAGCTAGGTGTATTACCTGACCATTGTTCAAATCCGCCATTAGCTACATTGGCCATTACAGGTAATGAGCCAAGTAACAAAGCAGTACTAAGTAGTTTATTTTTATATTTCCCGTGTAACATAGTTGTTCCTATTTTTATTTTGAATGAAGAATATACCCTACATTAGTTAGGTTACAAAATTGTTAATTTAAAATGCAGTAAAAGGCAATAATAAGTCTTTAATCTGTTTTTGAAGGTATTTTTATAAATTAATAACTAAATGGAATATCAAAGCAGATTCTATTCTTTTTTTATCTATGCTGAGCCCGTTATCCTACTAACTTAGAAAACCTCAACAGATACGCTCTGGATGAGGTAAAACTCATTTTTAACAATACACAAAGTGTATTGTGTTTAATTTTCAGGGTTATGGGGAATCGATTCATGTTGTTAGGTCAACTAAATGCTGCGGCAAGCCCGCTATCGCAAGATCAAGTACAAAAGCTGCAAGGTTTAGTGGCTGAACTTAATCCAATTCAACAAGCGTGGGTAAGTGGTTACTTAGCTGCAAATGCTAATTCGGCTGCGTTAGGTGCTCCTACGGCGGGCGTACCGGCTGCGGGTGATGCAGCAGCGCTAACTATTTTATATGGTTCGCAAACAGGTAACGCAAAAGGTGTAGCTACCAAAATGAAAGAGCAGGCTGAGTCGCGAGGCTTAGCAGTTAAGCTTGTGAGCATGTCAGATTACAAACCAACAGCCCTGAAAAAAGAAAAGTTTTTAACTATCGTTGTATCTACTTACGGCGAAGGTGAGCCACCAGAAGACGCAGAAACACTCCACGAATTTTTAGCCACTAAAAAAGCGCCAAAACTAGACGATGTGAAAATAGCGGTTATTGGCTTAGGTGATTCTAGCTATGAGTTTTTCTGCCAGACAGCAAAAGATTTTGAAGAGCGTTTAAATAAACTCGGTGCACAAACTATCTATCAACGTGCTGATTTAGATGTAGATTACGAAGATGAAGCCGCTACGTGGATCGCCGGTGCAGTTGATGCATTTGAACCTGATTTAAAAGCGCAGCAAGAGGCCGCTGGTGGTCAAGTTGTATCAATGCCATTTGGTGCTCCAACCGCTGCAGCAAGCCAATATACAAAACAAAATCCATTTGAAGCAGAGCTATTAACTGTTCAAAAAATTACCGGTCGCGACTCGACTAAAGATGTACGCCACGTTGAAATTTCGCTTGAAGGTTCTGACATTACTTACACGCCAGGTGATTCATTAGGTGTGTACTTTTTAAATGACGATGTATTAGTTGATGAAGTACTTACACTTACTCAAATAGATGCAACAAGCATTGTAAAAGTAGGTGATGAAGAGCTAAGCGTACGCGATGCACTTATTGAAAAACTAGAGCTGACTCAGTCGTACCCAGGTTTTGTAGAAAAATACGCAACAGCAACAGGTACGCCTGAATTATTAAAGCTTGTAGAAGATAAAGCTGCAATGCGTGCGTATATTGAACCTCGCCAAATATTTGATGTGATTCGCCAAAATCCAGCAAAAATTGATGCGCAAACATTAGTAGATTGCCTACGTAAACTACAAGCTCGTTTGTACTCAATTGCATCTAGTCAAGCTGAGGTTGAAGATGAAGTACATTTAACACTAGGTCTAGTACAGTTTGATGCATTTGATAGCGAGCATTTAGGTGGCTGTACTGGTTACTTAACTCGTCGTGCAGAGGAAGGTTGTAAAGTTAAAGTATTTAGCGAACACAACGACAATTTCCGTCTACCAACTAACGATGATACACCTGTGATCATGGTAGGCCCAGGTACGGGGATTGCGCCGTTCCGTGCATTTTTACAAGAGCGTGATTCGCGTCAAGCACAAGGCAAAAACTGGTTGTTCTTTGGTAACCCACATTTCACTCAAGACTTTTTATACCAAGTAGAAATACAAGGTTATTTAAAATCGGGTTTACTTAACAAAGTAGATGTTGCATTTAGCCGCGATCAAGCAGAAAAAGTATACGTACAAGACAAATTACGCAGTAACAGTAAAGACGTGTTTGAGTGGTTAGAAGCCGGCGCTCACTTTTATATTTGTGGCGATGCAAATCGCATGGCAAAAGATGTACACAACGCCTTGGTTGATATCGTTAAAGAAAACACAGGCAAGAGCAATGAAGACGCAGAGCAATATTTAAAAGATTTGCGTAGCGCAAACCGCTATCAGAAAGACGTGTATTAATCACGTTTCTTATTTTATTTAACAGCTAGCAGCCGTCACTGTAACAAATTTAGGATTTAAAATGAGCGAACAAGATAAAAACGTAAAACTTTCTGATAACGAACGTTTGAAAAGAGAAAGTAACTTTTTACGTGGCACCATAGAGCAAGATTTAAAAGACGAAATTACCGGTGGTTTTACTGCCGATAACTTTCAGTTAATACGTTTTCATGGCATGTACCAACAAGATGACCGCGATATACGTGGTGAGCGCGCTAAGCAAAAGCTAGAGCCGCTACATAATGTAATGTTACGTGCACGTATGCCTGGCGGTATTATTAAGCCAGAGCAGTGGTTAGCAATTGATAAGTTTGCTGATGAAAAAACAAGCTACGGCAGCATTCGTCTAACTACGCGTCAAACGTTTCAGTTTCATGGTGTATTAAAGCCGAATATTAAAGGCATGCACCAAATGCTTAACAGCGTAGGTATAGACTCTATTGCTACAGCGGGTGACGTTAACCGTAACGTGCTTTGTACTACTAACCCTGTTGAGTCTGAGTTACACCAAGAAGCTTACGACTGGGCTGCAAAAATTTCTGAACATTTATTACCAAAAACGAAAGCGTATGCTGAAATTTGGCTAAATGGCGAAAAGGCAGAAACCACAGAAGAGCCAATTTTAGGATCTAACTACTTACCGCGTAAATTTAAAACAACGGTAACCATTCCGCCTAATAACGAAGTTGATGTGCATGCGAATGACTTAAACTTTGTGGCAATTGCTGATAACGGCAAGCTTGTTGGCTTTAACGTACTTGTTGGTGGTGGCCTTGCCATGACTCACGGTGATACGGCTACGTATCCGCGTAAGGCTGATGACTTTGGCTTTATTACGCTCGAAGATACCTTAAAAATTGCAGAGCATGTTGTATCTGTGCAGCGCGATTGGGGTAATCGTTCAAACCGTAAAAATGCAAAAACTAAATACACATTAGACCGTGTTGGCGTTGATGTATTTAAAGCAGAAGTAGAAAAACGCTCAGGCGTTACATTTGCACCAAGCCGCCCGTTTGAGTTTACTCACCGTGGCGATCGTATTGGTTGGGTTGAAGGCATTGATGGTAAGCACCACTTAACGCTATTTATTCAAAGTGGTCGTATTTTAGACTACCCAGGCAAGCCGCTTAAAACTGGTTGTCGTAAAATCGCAGAAGTTCACCAAGGTGACATGCGTATGACGGCAAACCAAAACCTAATTATTGCTGGCGTACCTGCAGATCAAAAAGCCGTGATTGAAGAAATTGCACGTAGCCACGGCCTGATTGACGACAAAGATTCGCAGCAGCGTAAAAATTCTATGGCGTGTGTTTCACTGCCAACGTGCCCACTTGCAATGGCCGAAGCAGAGCGTTACTTACCAAGCCTAGTAGAAAAAACTGAAGCATTACTTGCTAAGCACGGTATACCAGATGACAGCATTATTATGCGCGTTGTAGGTTGCCCTAACGGTTGTGGCCGCGCAATGCTTGCAGAAGCTGGTTTAGTGGGTAAAGGCCCAGGTAAGTACAACGTTTACCTAGGTGGTAATTTAGAAGGTACACGTATTCCTAAATTGTACCTTGAGAACGTAGGCGAAGACGTTTACCTAGAAGCATTCGATAAGCTCATTGGGCAATGGGCAAAAGAGCGTAACGATGGTGAGTGTTTTGGTGACTTTGTTATACGCAAAGGCATAGTTGCTGAAGTAAAAGTATCAGTAACCGATTTTCACGCTTAATTAAATACCAGCGCCAAAGCGCTGGTGAGGTTTGGAATTTACCATGAGTGAATTTAAAAACATTTTACAGCTAGATAAACAAAGCCAAGCGGCTATGTTAGCTGATGCTAATGGTTTGCTAGCGAATATGAGCGCAGAACAGCGTGTTGCATGGGCGCTTGATAACTTGCCTAATACGGCTTTTTTATCATCTAGCTTTGGTATTCAAGCGGCAGTAATGCTGCATTTAATGACCTCACAACGTCCAGATATTCCCGTTGTATTAACCGATACAGGCTATTTATTTCCTGAAACGTATCAGTTTATTGAACAAATGAGTGAGCGTTTATCACTTAACTTAAAGGTGTATAGAGCGCAGCTAAGCCCAGCATGGCAAGAAGCTAAGTTTGGCAAGTTGTGGGAGCAAGGCGAGGACGGCATTAAGCAATATAACCAGCTTAATAAAGTTGAGCCGATGACCCGCGCACTTAAAGAGATCGAAGCGGGCACGTGGTTTAGTGGTTTGCGTCGCGATCAATCATCTACACGTGCTGATAAACAGTTTGTAGAAATAAGCCGTGGTACCGTTAAAGTGTACCCGATTATTGAATGGTCTAACCGCGACGTGTATCAGTACCTGACTAAGCATGATTTACCTTACCACCCATTATGGGAACAAGGTTATGTGTCGATGGGTGACGTACATACAACACGTAAGTTAGAACCAGGAATGACAGAGGAAGAAACTCGCTTTTTTGGTTTAAACCGAGAATGTGGACTACACATGGATGGTGACGGTATTTAACGTTACTACGATGTAGTTAAATCGCAAATAAAAACGCAGCTTCGGCTGCGTTTTTATTTTCTTTTATTCGGGTACAAAAAATTGCCTAATTAAGTATTTTTTATTAGACTCAAGACATTAAAGGATTAATTAAAGCAGGAACGCTATGAAATACTTTACCTACTTAGCTATATCAATCATGGCTATTGCAGTCATCTCTTTGTTTTATTTAAAAAAGCCCGATGGTCAAACATGGCTTTCTGCATCATCAATTAGCAGTGAATCTCAGCAAATTAAAGAAAAAATGGTCGCGCTATCTAGCAATACTTTGGACCAAGCAGTGTTGGGCGTTAAGCAAGCTGGCGATAAAATTGCGAGCAGTATTTCTGATGAACCAATTGCTGCAAATGCTACCTCAAGTGGTAAAATTTTTAAGTGGCAAGACGAAACAGGCCAATGGCACTTTTCTGATACACCTAACCCACATGCAAAAAGTATTGAAGTAAAACTCGATCCTAAAGATATTACTGTTATTGCTGCAGAAGACACGTCTATTTTAAATACCTCTTCAACTCCAAACACAACGTCGGCTGCACCAGAGGGGATCAGTATTTTGAACCCAGATTCGGTTAAAAAGCTATTTAATGACGCCGAAAACGTAAAAGACAAACTAGAAAAACGTAATAAAGAAATTAATAATTTAAGTGCACTTTAATTATTTAGAGTGAGTGCTTTTATGGTTTTTTAAATAACGTTTTTCGGCTTCCATCAATAATACTGTTAAATATATTTTAGTGGGAAGCGACAGCAGCACGCCTACAACAATGCATGCCGCTGCTATAATTATTCCTTTAATACCATGCTCGACGGTAAAGTAGTTCGACACAATTAACGTATGGCCAGTCACGATAAGGCACAACCCAAGCACTATTGATGTTTTAAGCAGCCTAATTATCATTGTTTGCGACATAGTTACCTCACTAAGAGTAATGCCTAGTGTAGGCAAGCTTTAAATGCTTAGCATTGATTTAAGACAACAAACAGCACACATAAAAAAGCCCAGCTTAGTAGCTGGGCTTTTAAATGCACTAATTACAGCGCGTATTAATCAAGCATATTACGCAGTACATATTGTAAAATACCGCCGTGTTTGTAGTAATCCCACTCTTTAGGGGTATCAATACGTACGTCTGCACTCAAGGTTACTTTTTTACCTTCGGCATTTGTAGCAATAACGGTAACTTCATCGGTTTTATCGTACAGGCCATCAATATCAAATTGTTCTTGCCCTGTTAACCCGTGTGACTCGTAGCTTTCACCTTCTTTAAATTGCAGCGGTAATACACCCATACCAATTAAGTTAGAACGGTGAATACGCTCATAGCTTTGTGCTACAACGGCTTTTACACCAAGTAATAGTGAGCCTTTAGCGGCCCAGTCACGAGATGAACCTGTACCGTACTCTTTACCCGCTAAAATAATGAGTGGAGTATTATTTTTTTGATACTCCATAGCAGCATCGTAAATGCTTGCTAAATCGTTTTCTGGTTGCGTACGTGTTACGCCGCCTTCAGTACCAGGGGCAAGTAAGTTTTTAAGACGCACATTAGCGAACGTTCCACGCATCATTACTTCGTGATTACCACGGCGTGAGCCGTACGAGTTAAATTGCGCTTTATCTACACCTTTCTCTTGCAAGTATAAACCTGCTGGCGCTTCTGCTTTAATAGCACCCGCTGGAGAAATATGGTCAGTGGTTACTGAATCTCCAAGTTTAGCTAAACAACGTGCACCTTCAATAGAAGGAATGCCCGGTGGTTCTACTTTCATACCATCAAAAAAGGGTGCTTTTTTAATGTAGGTAGATGCATCATCCCAATCGTAAAGTTTGCCATCCGGTATTTTAATTTGCTGCCAACGGCTATCGCCTTCGTAAACGTTAGCGTAGCTTTTTTCAAACATTTCCTTAGTTACGGTTTCTTTAACTAAGTCACTTACTTCTTTAACGCTTGGCCAAATGTTTTTAAGGTAAATATCGTTACCGTTAGCATCTTGAGCAAGGGGTTCGTTGTATACGTCAATATCGGTTCTACCTGCAATGGCATAAGCTACGACAAGCGGAGGTGAGGCTAAAAAGTTCATTTTAACATCTTGGTGAATACGCCCTTCAAAGTTACGGTTACCCGATAAAATAGAGCTCACTACTAATTTATGTTTTTGAATCGCGTCTGATATTTCAGTTGCAAGTGGCCCTGAATTACCAATACACGTGGTACAGCCGTAGCCAACTAAGTTAAAGCCTAGGCTTTCTAGGTCATCCATCAGGCCTGCTTTTTCTAGGTAGTCGGTAACTACTTTTGAGCCTGGAGCAAGTGATGTTTTAACCCAAGGTTTTACATTAATGCCTAACTGTTTCGCTTTTTTAGCAACCAAACCAGCAGCTAAAATAACACTTGGATTAGAGGTGTTGGTACAGCTGGTAATCGCGGCAATAACACAAGCGCCATCGTTTAGCTCAAACTCTTGGCCTTTAAATTTAACCTTAGCGGCACCCATAAACTGCGCTTCGTTAACTGGCTCATCTGGATTTGTTGTCGGTCCTTCACTCTCAATACGAGCTTGTTCTTCATCGCTTTTATCACGACGAGCCATACGTTCGTCTTGGAAGCCTTTTAAATGATCGCCAATAACTTTGCCAGCTTCGTTTAAGGCAATTCTATCTTGTGGGCGTTTAGGGCCTGCAAGGCTTGGTACAACGTCATCTAATTTAAGCTCAAGTGTATCGGTATAATTAGCTTCGTCGCCATCGTTACGCCATAAGCCTTGATGCTTAGCGTAATCTTCAATTACTTTTAAGTGTTTTTCGTCGCGGTTTGTTAAGCGAAGGTAGTTAATGGTCTCATCATCAATTGGAAAAATACCACACGTAGCGCCGTATTCTGGTGCCATATTGGCTATGGTTGCTCTATCGGCAAGTGGTAGGTCGGCAAGGCCGTCACCATAAAATTCTACAAATTTACCCACTACGCCATGATTACGCAGTATTTCGGTTACTGTTAACACTAAATCGGTTGCGGTAGTACCTTCAGGTAAACGTCCACTTAGCTTCATACCCACTACTTGTGGAATGAGTAAGCTAATTGGCTGACCAAGCATGGCTGCTTCAGCTTCAATGCCGCCTACACCCCAACCAAGCACACCTAAGCCATTAATCATGGTGGTGTGAGAGTCAGTCCCTACAAGCGTATCTGGGTAAGCGAATTTTTTGCCGTCGCGCTCTTCATTAAAAACAACGCGCGCTAAGTATTCTAGGTTTACTTGGTGAACAATGCCGGTTGCTGGTGGCACTACTTTTAAATTATCAAAAGCGGTTTGCCCCCAACGTAAAAATTCGTAACGTTCTTTATTTCGGTCGTACTCAAGTTTTGCATTTAAATCAAATGCACCATCGTCTCCGTAGCCATCTACTTGTACCGAATGGTCAATCACAAGTTCAGCAGGCGATAACGGGTTTATTTTTGCAGGATCTCCACCTAGCTTTTCCATTGCGTCACGCATCGCGGCTAAATCTACAATAGCGGGTACGCCGGTAAAATCTTGCATAACAACACGGGCGGGAGTAAAGGCAACTTCAGATGCAGGCTTTGCTTGAGGATCCCAACTAAGAAGGGCTTGAATGTCTTGTTCTTTTATATTTACGCCATCTTCGTTACGAAGAAGGTTTTCAAGTAGTACTTTTAAGGAAAAGGGCAATCGTTTCGCTTTGTCGCCAAGTCCTTTTAGAGAATGAATATGATATTGCTCACCATTTATTGTGAGCTGATGTTGGGTATCGAAACTATTATTCATTATTTGCCCCTTTATGAATTATAAAAATGTTTTGAAGAGTGACCTCTGTAGTGTTCGAGTTGCAAAGTACATACCAGTGTAAAAAATCGCGTTTAGAGAACGAATTTTATACAGTTATTATAGTAGAGATGATGCTGAAAAATTTAATTTCAAGAGATGATTTAAAAGAAGAGATAGGGTCAAAAGTTATTTCGACCCTTATTAATTACTGTAACCAGCCTTGTTGCTTACCTTTAATACTCAAGCAAAGTAAAGCGATGGCAATAATGATTACAAAAATAGGCATAAATACCGCACTTGCGCCAAGTAGCTCAATACTATTTATGACCACAAAATTATAATATTGCTGAATTAAAATAGCGCCGAGCGATAGCGCAAAAGTAGGTGTTGCCAGCGCGTTTTTAGCAAGTAAAAACAGACAACCCAAAGTGCTTCCAAATACAGCTACAGCAAATGCAATGGTTGACCAGAGAGGGATGTTAGAGTAGGCAGCTTGTTGATCTAACGGAAGTTTACCTATCATTTCGGGTGTCATCATCATGTGCATAGCAAATGCAATAACGCCAAGTAAATTCCATACGAGTGCCGCCCATACAACGGGTTTAAACCAATTTTTAGGTGTGTTTACAGACATTTTATAACCTTGTTTTTATTATTAATTAGGTTATTAAAGAGTAAAAAGGCCAACTATACAAGTTGGCCTTTTTATATAAAAAGAGTGCTTTTAAATGCTTAACCAAATGAAATAGGACGACGACCTGTTTTATCATCTACTTTTGGTTTTTTAGTTCGCTTACGCTTACTTTTAGCTGGTTGATTTGTTGGTTGTGGTACAGCTAGCTTTGACTCTGCTTGAGTTTGTACCGCAGGTTTTTCTGCAAGGATTGCATCTTCACTTAGTGAGAGTTTAAAAAACTCACCATCAAACTCTAGTACATCACCACTGTATAATTTTTTCCGTTTAATTGTACAAATTTCATGGTTAACACCCACATAGCCTTCAGTAATTAGGTTTTTAGCTTGGCCGCCACCTTCAACTAAGTTTAGTACTTTTAATAATTTACAGAGCTCAATCGGCTCTTCTTCTAATTCTATTTCTATGTATTCTTCGTTCATATTTGCTCTCGGTGGGGTAACGCACAAGCTGTAGTATAAAGGCTTGCAGCTACTTTTGCACCAAAGCAAGTAACTTTAGCTAATTGTAATAGGGAAATAACGACGAAAGTTTTTATGTATTTTATCTGTCTTTAAAAAAACTGAAGCAATTGAAGAGTAATCTTTGCTGCAGTTAGTTTTACGTATGGCCTGCTAATTGCTAAAACTTTGGCGGAATAAATATTTTTCATTAAATGGAGTAGGAAATGGGCGTAAGATTAGCAATGAAAAAAGAGCTAATGGGATTAGATAATTCAGGTATGTTAACTGCTGACGATGTTAGAGAGCACCTTGCTAATTCTGTAAAAAAGCAAGCTGATCAAGATGAGCGCGGTTTTTCTGTAATTTCAAAATTCAATGATACCCATAGCCGTTTAGTTAGTGGTGATGCCACGAGAAAAACAAAACTTGAATTTGAACGTCATCGTTTGTTTAAAGAAGTTTTATATACTCGCAAAAGTGTTGATGCTTGGTTAAATAGCCAAACAAATTAAATTGCGATAAATAGTTACCTTTAATAGACTACAATTGTAATCAAAAAGGGGTAACTATGAAAAGTGGAATTTTAATATGTGTGTTGGCATTACTATTAGCTGCGTGCCAACAACCTACCGTGTATGTATTTAGTGAAAACTTGCAAGATGAACAGAGCAATCAGCTCGATGCTGCGCTAAAAGTACAATCGCTCCCTTATGAATATGTAGAGCTGGCAATCCCACCTGATTTTGGTGAAGCCACATTACTCTTATCAAGTGATAAGATTTATCCTAAAGAAACTGAGCAACTTGCGGCTATAATGCAAGAGCTAGGTTACAAGCCACAAGTTAACTACACGACTCGTTCAAATCACTTTTATGGTGATGGTAATATAGGCTTTTATTTAAAGAATATAGCAGCGGGTACTACCTTTGTTATGCCTAAAAAGTTACGAACAACCCAATGCAGCGAAGAGAAGTACAATGATTTACTTGTCACATTTACAGATAAATATGCTGACTTTAGCTTACCCAGTGGCGCTGTTATAAGGTTAGGTTGGGAGTTTTTATACGGTTACGTTGTAATTTATTATAAAACCTATTCGCAAACTTATAGTCACTCGCAACCACTTATAAATACGCCCTTTGGCGCCAAACCATCCGATACTTACAGGTTTACAGCTCACGTTAATAACCCCAGCTGGCTTGATTGCTCATTGCAAATTGTTTATATGGATTGAACTAACCGTGGATTTCTATATGCTCGCTTAATTTGGCAATGCGCAGGCTCATACCTTCAATAATTCGGTCTTTAATTTTTTCGCGGATAACATTAGGTAAGCGGGTGAGTGCTTCAGGGGTAATGGCAAGTACTATGGTGTCGGTTTTAGCGCGAGCACTGGTACTGCGCTCTCGGTTATTTATAAAGGCACCTTCACCTATAAATTCACCGGGCTCTATAGTGCCAAGTTCTAGCAAATGGTTATGCTTAAATACTAATAATGCGCCGCTAAGTACAATGTACAAGCGCTTGTCGTTATCGTATTGCTTAAATAAAAATTGATGCTGACTTACTAAATATAACAGGCCGAACGACTCCAATAAGACTTGGCGCTCGCTGAGCGTAAATTCTTTAAAAAAGTGTAGCCTGTTTATAATTTCCATTTGTTTGAATAATGGAATATGTTCGATTAGCTTCATCAATAACCAAATGTGTTAAAAGCGTTTAATCAGCTAATATTGCGCTCTTTTAATTTTCGGGTCAACGTGTTGCGTCCCCAACCAATTTTTATAGCAGCATCTTGCTTATGACCAGAACAATTAGCCAGGGCTGTTTTTATTAAGCGAGTTTCTAGTTGAGCTTGAATGTCAGGCCAAATATTTTCTTTGCCTTTTTTTAGCTCTTGATTAAGCCATTGTTGGAATGCATCGAGCCAATCACCTTCTTCTTGGGTTGGTGAAGCATCCAGAATCTCCGGCGGTAAATCTTGCTCGCTTACAAGCTCACCCGGTGCCATAACTGTCAGCCAGCGACACGTATTTTCTAATTGGCGTACATTGCCTGGCCAATTAAATAAGCGTAATTGCTCAGTTGCTTTAGGGCTGAGTACTTTGCTTTCTACTTGTAGCTCTTTAGCGCTTTTATGTAAAAAGTGTTGCGATAAGCTTTCTATATCTTCAGTACGCTCTCGAAGAGCGGGTAAACGTAGGCGCACAACATTAAGACGATGAAATAAATCATCCCTAAACTTGCCTTGTTTAACTAAATCTTCCAGGTTTTGGTGCGTAGCTGCAATAATGCGTACGTCCACTTTTATACTTTGATGGCCACCAACGCGATAAAACTCACCATCGGCAAGAACGCGTAATAAACGTGTTTGCACATCAAGTGGCATATCACCAATTTCATCTAAAAATAGTGTACCGCCATTGGCTTGCTCAAAGCGGCCTTTACGTACGCTATCGGCACCCGTAAACGCGCCTTTTTCGTGGCCAAATAACTCTGACTCAACAAGCTCTTTTGGAATGGCCGCCATGTTAAGTGCAATAAATTGATTTTCTTTACGTGGGCTATGGTTGTGCAGGGCGCTGGCGACAAGTTCTTTACCTGTGCCAGATTCACCATTTATTAATACGCTCATGCTAGAGGCCGATAGTTTACCTATCGCTCTAAACACTTCTTGCATAGCGGGTGCTTCACCAATAATGTGGGCACTTTTTGGTGGAGCTTGCTTTCGCTTAGTTTTTTTAGTGGAATTTGCTCTGCATGCGCTCTCGACTAGCGCCACTGCTTCGTTTAAATCAAACGGCTTAGCTAGGTATTCAAAAGCACCTTTTTGGAATGCATTAACTGCAGAATCCAAATCTGAGTGGGCAGTCATTATAATAACTGGCAGCCCAGGGTTTTGCTCTGCTATAAGCTCAAGCAACGCCATGCCATCCAAACCAGGCATTCGTACGTCCGAAACTAAAACAGTAGGTTGACTAAACTTTAATGCGCTTAATACATCTTGCGCATTAGCAAAGCTTTCTGCGTTAAACCCTGCACGGGTTAGTGCTTTTTCAAGTACAAATCGAATAGAAGCATCATCATCTACAAGCCAAACTGTTTTCATGCAAACTCCAAACATTAATCTGCAAAGGGCAGATAGATATTAAATTCAGTATGTCCAGGCCAGCTATCACATTCTATATAGCCATCATGTTGATCTATCAGCGTTTGCGCTATTGAGAGTCCTAACCCTGAGCCATCTTCTTTATTGGTGATCATAGGGTAGAACAGTGTTTCACGTACACTGGGATCAATACCTGGTCCGTTATCAGATATTTGAATCAACAAGGCTTTTTTAGGTGCTTTACCTGGGCGACGATGTTGATGATTAATGCGGGTTTTTATTGTTATTTCACCGCCATCTACAAGCGCCTGCTGAGCATTTCGAACAATGTTTAATACTACTTGCTGAATTTTACCTTGATCAATGTATACATCAGGAATGCTTGGGTCGTAATCCTTAACCAAGCTAATGTTAGAACAATTATCTAACGTACTTAGTCGTGCAACTGATTCAAGTGATTGATGTATATTGCCATACGATTTTTGCGGAAGCTGATTTGGCCCTAAAAGCCTATCTACTAATTCACGTAATCGGTCGGCTTGCTCAATGATAAGCTCAGCACATTGGTCTCTTTCTTGTTGATCAACCTCATACTGCAATAACTGCGCCGCTCCGCGAATTCCACCTAAAGGATTTTTAATTTCGTGAGCTAAGCCTCTAATTAGATTTCGGGCTGCTTGGTATTGATGCATTTGATTAGACGCTTGGTCGTGCTTAATTTCGTCATCAGTTTGGCGCCACTCAAATAAAATATAAAGTGAGCCATCAAACTTAATTTGTCGTGTACTTACGGCTACTTTTGCATGGCGAGAATCGCTAAAAACCACGTCAGCTCTGTGCTGCTGGCAATCTACACCTTCAACTAATGAGTATTGTTCTATACGCTGCAAATCGATTGAATGGTAATTAAAAAGACTATCGAAAGGCTGATCTAATAGGCGCTTGTTACCAAGGCCAAGCAGTTCGCTAGTACTGGTATTGGCATAGACAACGGTGAAGTTTTTATCAAGCAACATGATAGCGGTTGTTTGATTTTGCCAAATAGCATCGAGTAGCTCAGGGCTAAAGTTTTTATTATTAATCATAGCTGCACCATTTTAGTGCGTGAATGTTTACAAGCAAGTTATATAGTAAAATACACTGCTGCACGTTTAGTAATGCCCCAATTTAGTTACTTAGGTTTAGCCCTTTTCGGTGCATAAAAAATATGCAGGGCTCACTTATAGCAATAACTTGGTTTTTACTATTAAAAAGCTTTAATTGTAGTGTGTGCTCACCACGTTCTACATCTCTTATTGCAAAGGTTGAACTGTCACTGGCTGGGCCATGTGCTTTGCCATCAATAAAAAGTTGTATAGTAAAACCAGTTTCAAAGCGTGGTTTTATTCGGCTAGTAACATAAACAGTGCCGGTATTTTCACGAATAGTCTGGTTATGATCAGGTGAGGAAATGGCAATACTAAAGGCCGCTTGTTGGGGCTGGGGTTGCTCGTCAAAAATGTCAGTATTTGTTGCAGGCATATTAAGATCTTGGCTGGTAAGCTTTACCTCTTTAGCACCTTTATGAGGGGTGTCAGAGAACACTAATACGCCATTTTTATCTTTCCAAGCGTATATCTTTGTTTCACCAGCGTAACCATAATTGCTTAATCCTAAAGCAATTAATAGTAATAAAATCTTGTTGTTCACTCTGCAGCCCTGCATTTTTGTCGGTAACTTAACTTTAGTGGAGATTGATTAATTTTACCATTAAAAAAGCCCGCAAAGCGGGCTTGAGAACACACATATTTTATACAGCTAAATTAACAGCTGTAGTACATTTCAAACTCAACTGGGTGAGTTGTCATGTTAAGCTTTTCAACTTCTTTAGATTTAAGTTCGATGTAAGCATCGATTAAGTCGTCAGTGAATACACCACCTTGAGTTAAGAATTCACGGTCTGCGCTAAGTGCAGATAGTGCTTCGTCAAGTGATGCTGCAACAGTTGGGATTTCTGCTGCTTCTTCAGCTGGTAAGTCATATAAATCTTTATCCATAGCATCGCCAGGGTGGATCTTGTTTTTGATACCATCAAGGCCAGCCATAAGCATTGCTGAGAAAGCAAGGTATGGGTTAGCTGTTGGATCTGGGAAGCGTACTTCAATACGACGACCTTTTTCAGATGGAACCACTGGGATACGGATTGATGCAGAACGGTTACGTGCAGAGTATGCAAGCATAACTGGTGCTTCAAAACCTGGTACTAAACGTTTGTACGAGTTAGTAGAGGCGTTTGCAAAAGCGTTAATTGCTTTAGCATGCTTGATGATACCGCCGATGTAGTAAAGCGCATCTTCAGAAAGGCCGCCGTACTTATCACCAGCAAAAAGGTTTACACCATCTTTAGCAAGTGACTGGTGACAATGCATACCAGAACCGTTATCACCAACAACTGGCTTAGGCATAAACGTTGCTGTTTTACCGTATAAGTGAGCCATGTTATGGATAACATATTTCATTTCTTGGATTTCATCCGCTTTTAATACCATTGTATTAAAGCGAGTAGCAATCTCGTTTTGACCTGCTGTTGCAACTTCGTGGTGATGTGCTTCTACTACTTGGCCCATTTCTTCTAGAACTAGACACGTAGCTGAACGCCAATCTTGGAAGTCATCAACAGGAGCAACTGGGAAGTAACCGCCTTTAATACCTGGACGGTGACCTGTGTTGCCATCTGCATATTCTTTATCTGAGTTCCAAGCAGCTTGCTTAGAATCGATTTTGTACATAGAACCAGACATATCTGATTTGTATTTAACGTCGTCAAATACGAAAAATTCTGGCTCAGGGCCAAATAAAACTGTATCTGCAATACCTGTAGAGCGCATGTAATCTTCAGCACGCTTAGCAACAGAACGCGGGTCGCGCTCATAACCTTGAAGTGTTGAAGGCTCTACTACGTCACAACGTACGATTAATGTTGATTCTTCAGTGAAAGGGTCTAGTTTGATTGATTCAGCAACTGGCATTAATACCATGTCTGATTCGTTTATGCCTTTCCAGCCTGCAATTGAAGAACCGTCAAACATTTTACCGTCTTCAAAAAAGTCTTCATCAACTTGGTGATGAGGAATAGATACATGTTGTTCTTTACCCTTAGTGTCAGTAAAGCGTAAATCAATGAACTTAACGTCATTTTCTTTAATAAAATCTAAAACCGATTGTGACATGTGTCCTCCAACTATTGGGTTTTGTTATTGCTGCATAATTGCTTTGGGATTTACTAAGCTGATTTTGTGCCATTTTTATAACTAGCTGTTTATAAATTAAAAAAATATCGTTGCATCAAAATGGAATGTACAAACGCACTATGTTGGTGCGTAAATTTTCCTTTTTGGTGCAAAATTTACAGGGCACAATTTGCTGCTAATTTAATCGCTCTGAAATAGCATAACCTAAATGCAAAAGAGTACCAAAAAGATCAGCAAAATAGCCAAAAAGGCTGTTTTTCAAAAAAAATTTGAAATTTAATTCATATAATTGTCATATATAAAACAGATACTTAGTAAAAGTATTGAGAAAGTTTTGAAATTTATATTGGATAAACTTTCATCCATGTCATTAATGAGGGATAATATGCGCCCTTTTAAATCCTATGCTGGGACATCTCGCGAAAGCGTGGATGAGTGCGTAGATCTTGCAGGATCAATGAGAATTTAATTTCTCTGAGTAAATATATGAGCATCGAACAGTTAAGAAATATAGCGATTATCGCGCACGTTGACCATGGTAAAACAACACTGGTTGACAAACTACTTGAGCAATCAGGTACATTAGAAACACGCGGCGGTAACGAAGAGCGCGTGATGGACTCAAACGACATTGAGAAAGAACGTGGTATTACCATTTTGGCTAAAAACACAGCCATTTCTTGGAATGACTACCATATCAATATCGTAGATACCCCGGGACACGCCGATTTCGGTGGTGAAGTTGAACGCGTACTTTCGATGGCTGACTCAGTATTATTACTTGTTGATGCTCAAGAAGGTCCAATGCCGCAAACGCGTTTCGTTACGCAAAAAGCATTCGCGCAAGGCTTAAAGCCAATCGTCGTTATCAATAAAATTGATAAGCCAGGCGCTCGTCCAGATTGGGTTATGGATCAAATCTTTGATTTATTCGACAACCTTGGCGCGACTGACGAACAGTTAGACTTTAAAGTAATCTACGCTTCAGCAATCAACGGTTGGGCAACACTAGATTTAGACGAACCATCAGACAACATGGAACCTATGTTCAAGATGATCGTTGAAGAAGTATCACCACCGGATGCAGATCCTGAAGGTGACTTCCAAATGCAAATTTCTCAACTAGATTACAACTCTTATGTTGGTGTAGTTGGTATTGGTCGTATTAAACGTGGTTCTGTTGCTCCTAACCAACAAGTTACTATTATCAGTGCTGATGGCACTACACGTAATGGTAAAATTGGTGCAGTACAAAGCTACCTAGGTCTTGAGCGTATCGAAACTGATAGAGCTTACGCTGGTAACATCGTAACTGTAACAGGTATTGGTGAGCTTAAGATTTCTGATACAGTTTGTTTCCCAGGAAACGTTGAAGCATTACCACCACTAAGTGTTGATGAGCCAACTGTAACAATGACATTCTCTGTAAATAACTCACCTTTCTGTGGTAAAGAAGGTAAGTTTGTAACGTCACGTAATATCCGTGAGCGTTTAGACAAAGAATTAGTACACAACGTAGCACTTCGCGTTGAAGATACTGCAAGCCCAGATAGCTTCCGTGTTTCTGGTCGTGGTGAATTACACCTAGGTATCTTAATCGAAAACATGCGTCGTGAAGGTTACGAGCTTTCAGTTTCTCGTCCAGAAGTTATCTTACGTACTGTAGATGGCGTTCTAGAAGAACCGTTTGAAACAGTGACTATTGACTGTCAAGAAGAGCATCAAGGTTCTGTTATGGAACAAGTTGGCCTACGTAAAGGTGAACTTACTAACATGACTCCAGATGGCAAAGGCCGTATGCGTTTAGACTTCATGATCCCAAGCCGTGGTTTAATTGGTTTCCAAACTGATTTCATGACGCTTACTTCGGGTTCTGGTCTTATGTACCATACGTTCGATCATTATGGTCCTCATAAAGGTGGCGCTATCGGTGTTCGTAAGAACGGCGTAATGATTGCAAACGCAACTGGTAAAGCACTTACTAACGCATTATTCAACTTACAAGAGCGCGGCCGTTTATTCATCGGTCACGGTGTTGAAGTATACGAAGGTATGGTTATCGGTATTCATAACCGTGATAACGACCTTACAGTTAACGCCCTTAAAGGTAAGCAGTTAACTAACGTACGTGCATCTGGTACTGATGAAGCGCAAACGCTTTCTCCGCACCTTAACTACTCACTTGAGCAAGCGCTTGAGTTCATCGATGATGACGAGCTAGTTGAAGTTACTCCACTAAACATTCGTATCCGTAAGAAACACCTTACAGAAAACGAACGTAAACGTGCGGGTCGTGCACCTAAGTCATAATCTATTAATTTAGAATAATGATTTTAAAAGCCGCTGTATTGCAAAATACAGCGGCTTTTTTGTGGATGAAAATAAGAGCTGTTAGCTATAGTTGTTAGTTGAAAGTATTTAGTTCAAAATTATATGACTACTGTTTTGAGATGAAATTTCCATAAATATATTTACCTCTAAAAGCGCAGCGCCTCTTAACCTCTTTGTGAATAATTTACTTAAAGATCTTTTGCACAAGGAGAAGGGAATGAGAAGAGAAAGAGAGAGCGGAAACAGCTGATAATGCGAAGTATCAGTGTTTTTTGGTGGGGGGTCGTTGGGTTTAGCTTCGCTCAACCCAACATACGTGTTCAATTATTTTATTGGTAGTAACTTACTTTTTAGGGAGTAGGGTTATTTTGCCAAATACGTCGGCATCTATAAAACCACGATTTCTGTCGCCATTTACTGGTTGTACTTCGTGTGAGCCCATAAAGTGCTCGCGCACGTCACTGCCATCGTTATCGCAATACGCTAACATAAACCCGATTATTTGCTTTTCGCTAAGTGTAAGTGGGGTGTTTTTAGCACCTTCTTTATAATTATTAGGGTAGAGTTTTATTGCTACTTCCCAGGTAATGTTAAAAGGTGCTGTGGTATTGCGCTTCCAGTTACTGACTAGGTGGTCGGTGTACAAATGGGCTTTTTTATCAGGTCCGTAATCGGCAGCTTGGTTATCAAGGCCAATGTGGTACGCCAAAGCGGTGTGATTAAATTGATGATTACCACCCGATGCATCGCTATCAATAAATACTTCAAGCGCATCGTCATCCCAATATTTATAGGTTGGATCTGCGTGTGTATCAATTAAAACGTCATCCACAATATCGGCTTGTAGGTATAAATAGTTTTGATCCCACAATAAACGATAACGCCCTTTAAAGTCGGCATCGTTTGATGGCAGTGTGCCATCCATTAAATAAGGCATGTCGTGCCAAGCGGCTTTATCCCATGCGCTTTCTGATACGCCATCAATAGTAATTGGAGTTGATGTATGTTCAACATCAATAGCCATTGCTGGCGTGCTTAATAAAAAGCTTAAGGCGAGTGCTAATTTCTTCATTAATCTCTCAATTTTATTGTCGATTTTTCTTAATCTAATAACAATCTTAAAACAGTTAAGTGAATAGTTACAGTGAAATACTTTCGCCTTCGTTTAAAATATACAGCGGCACTTTTGAATCCATTTTATTGTACATATGCAATAAGCGAAGTAAGGCTGAATGACTGCTGTGGTCGCCCATTTTCCAACTTGAGTTACCGTATCCCCACGGTATCATTACTTTGCAGTTAAGCTCTTGTGCTGCGTTGAGCGCGTCTTCTGGTGTGGTATGCACGTAACGGTACCAATTAGGTTCGTCTTTACTGTAGTAAGAAGCGATTGGCATTAAGCAAATATCGATATCGCCGTATTTTTGCTGTATGTCTTTAAAGTGTTTTGAGTAGCCTGTATCGCCTGCAAAAAATAAGGTGCTACCGTTTTGTTCAAGCAGCCAGCCATTCCATAAGTCTTTATTGTTATCTTCGTAAATAAAGGGCACCAATACGCGAGCGCTAAAATGATGAGCTGGCACGGCGTTAATAGCTAAGTCCTCAATGTTGGTTGTTGAGTACCATGGCATTTCGGTAATGTTAAAACCGCCGGTAGGGAAGTTGTCGGCCATACCGAGCGGTGTTAAATAGCGAAGTTTATTGCCAATACTTTGTATATCGGCTTTATTAAAGTGATCGTAATGAATATGCGAATACATTACCGCATCAATATTTTCGAGTTCTTGCTCACTAGGCCAAGCGCCTGCTTTACGATAAATACCACCGCCGAGTTTAAAGCCAAGTGCTACTGGAGAATCAAACTGATTTTTTACCGGATCAAACAGCACACTTTGACCATTTGGAGTGTTAATAACAAAACTAGCGTGACCAAGCCAGCGTACGGTGTAGCCAGTGCTAAGTTGTGGCCTAGTTTGCTTGCCTTGGTACTGGCAGTTTTCGCTGCCGGTTTTGCATAGTAAGTCTGGGTGAGCTGGGTAGCAGTTTTCAGTACAGGTAGTGGGATATGTTTTTTCACCTGTGTATAAATTTTTATAACGGCCGTTCTTATCATTAATAACAACAACTGAGTCAGAGCTGGTAATACGATTAATATTATTAGGTGCACCGCAGGCCGTTAATATACATAAGAGCATTGCTGCGATTAAAAAGCGTTTCATTGTAAATCCCTTTTAGTATTCCCTTTAACATAAAAAAGCCTGCAATTAAGCAGGCTTGTTAAAGTAACAAATGATTAGCCAGCGCTATTCATTTGCTCAATAAATTTATTTGAATCGGCAATCGATTTGTTCATGTCGTTCATCAACAATTGAATATCGCGCTTAAGGTTAGTGAATTCACCTTTAATAGCCGATACCGCTTGTGCATTTAAGTTATGCTTTAAGTATAAAACGTTATCATGAAGCGAGGTTAATACTGGCTCCATTTTACTCTCTGCGCTGCGCATTGAGCGTAATAGCTGATCAAATTGACGCTTAGTCGCGGTTAGCTTTTTGCTGCTTTCACGCTTAAGTGACGCGCTTTTGTATTGCTCTAGCTCATCGCCCCACTCATCAAACAGGGCTTCTGCCACGTCTTCTACTTTATTGATGTTAGTTGACACTTCGTTAGCGGCATTTAAGCTCGACTCGTAATCGTCGTTTAACTGATTATAAGTGTCTTGTAGTTCGCCACCATTAAAATCGATTAGAGTCGTTAAGCGCTCTAGTGCCGATTTAAATTCTTCTTGTGACTCTTGCTGAGAGTCTTTGGTTTCTTCTACGCGGTCAATAAGAATATCGCGTTTGTGAACACCCACTTTTTCCATCGCAGAATAATAAGCTGATTGGCAGCCAGTTAAAGTAAGTGTTACTACAAGCATTGAAACACTGAGTAATGTTTGTTTTTTCATTTGAATTCCTGTTTACGAGCGTTAGTGCTGTAAATTATGGCGCTGATTGTTATTATAATCAAAACTAAATAAGCACAAGTCAATTGTATGAATGATAAGCTCTCACATTACAAACAGCAAGTTAAGTCCTTTATACGCCAGCAGCCTGGTTGGTGGATGCAGTATTTTAATCGGTGTATAGACGATCAAATAACGGTTAATGCAGGTTACCTTGCTTACGTAACCCTTCTTTCGTTAGTGCCATTAATTGCGGTGGGTGTTGCTATATTTTCAGCTTTTCCGGGCTTTGAATCTACTCGCATGGAAATTGAGAGCTTTTTGTTTACCAACTTTGTCCCTACCTCTACCGATGTTATTAGAGAGCACATTAGCTCCTTTGCCGGTAACGCTAATCAAATGACGGCGGTAGGTATTGGCTTTTTAGCTGCAATAGCCTTGCTGTTAATACGTAATGTAGATGCCACATTAAATCGAATTTGGCGAATTAAGAAAAAACGCCCGATGATGATCTCATTTGCTGTGTATTGGATGGTTTTGAGCTTAGGGCCTGTATTACTCGGAGCGAGTATTGGGGTTACCTCTTATATTGTATCTTTGGTATCGTTTGCTGATCAGGGTATTCCTGGGTTTAGCGGGTTTTTGTTAAAGTTATTGCCGTATGGGATTTCGATGGTGGGCTTTATTATGCTCTACACCTTAGTGCCTAATACGCGTGTATCTTTCAGAGCAGCAATACCTGGCGCTTTTTTTGCGGCACTTTTATTTGAGCTGACTAAAAAAGGGTTTGCACTTTATATTAGCCATTTTCCTTCGTACGAAGTTATTTACGGGGCAGTAGCAACCATTCCTATTTTGTTTGTATGGGTGTATTTATCGTGGGTAGTTGTTTTGCTTGGCGCTGAATTTACAGCATGTATTAGCCCAAATGATATTCCAGAAACACCAGAACTTGAACTAGAAGATGATGAACCAGCAGTAAAGGACACAGTTTAAATGCAAGGTTTAATACAACGCGTAAAGCATGCCAAAGTAGAAATTAACAACCACGTGGTAGGCGAAATTAGCCAAGGTATATTGTTGTTGCTGGGCGTTGAAAAGCACGACGATACGCAAACGGCCGATAAGCTTTTACACAAGGTAAGTAATTATCGTATTTTTACTGACGAAAACGACAAAATGAACTTAAGCCTTAAAGATATTAAAGGTGAGTTACTGGTGGTTTCGCAATTTACGCTAGCGGCTGATACTAAAAAGGGTATGCGCCCTAGCTTTTCATCTGCGGCAACGCCAAGCCAAGCTAATGAGCTTTACGAGTACTTTGTTGCTCAAGCTAAAGAGTTGGGACTTACAATAGCCACCGGTGAGTTTGGTGCCGATATGCAAGTAAGCTTGTGTAACGATGGGCCCGTGACGTTTAACTTATCTGTTTAAACTTTTTTAGTAACCACGACAATATGATTTACATAGCCCGTAATTTTCTGCGGGCTAATGTTACAACCAAATACATCGAGTAATAGCTGTTGAAGTTGTTTTAATTGCGACTCATGCTGCGATAAAAAGTTAATAAATAGCACACCGTTGTTATTTAAAGCCGAGTAAATTTTTTTATAAAATGCCTCTTCAAATAAAAATCGAGGTGCATCTATTTGGCTAAACAAATCTAAAATAATCCAATCAATATTTTGCGCACTTTTTAAAATCTGTTGCGCATCGGCGCACAGCAATTGCTCATTCTTATTTGACGAAAAAAATTGGGTATAGCAATCAATAATATCGGCGTTTTTTTCAACCGATGTTATTTGTGCTTTAGGGTATTTGTGTTGTAAATAATTACGAATTGCTCCGCCGCCGAGGCCGAGTTCTAACACTCTTTGTGGCGGCTTAAGCGCCTGCCAATGCTTACCTAGGCATAATAAGTGTGGAAAAAGTAATAAATCCGGGTTATTTAAATCAATAACAGATTGAAGAGTGTCGTTAATCAGTAACCAGCGTAACTGCTCGTGCTCACGTACTTGAATGTGATCGCCACTGCATTTATGCCAATAGATTAACTGACCAATGCTGTGGCTATTTTCAATAAATTGATCGCCCAGCAAACCCGTCAGTGAATTTATATAATTGATTTTTTCCATCATATTCTCAGCATAAACTAGCAACGTTAAAGCGCAATGGCCTTTGCCATTATTTTTTACGTTATTTTACAGCCATCACCAAAGTCGTATTTGCAGTTTTTTTAAGATGGAGTATGGTATTTGCCATAAATAATACCAACGGACTTAATTATTTAAGCTTTTTAGTTTGGTAGGTAATCAATACTATTAGTATAGCGCCGTAGCCTTTTTTGACTTTTATTTACGGCTTATATAACAACAGGAGTATGTATGTTTCAGGTAAGCACCCCACAAAGTAGCGAAGATTGGCAAGCGTATTACCAATTACGTTGGCAGGTATTACGCGCGCCTTGGGGCGAGCCACGTGGCTCTGAACAAGACGATATGGAACAAGACTCTGAGCACCGCTTTATAAAAAATAAAGAAGGCGAAGTGCTAGGTGTAGCACGTTTGCACTTTAACAATCATGAGCAAGCACAAGTGCGCTATATGGCGGTTGCAGAGGGTAATCGTAACCAGCATATTGGTAGTCGCTTACTGCACGAGCTTGAAAAAATTGCATGGGTTCAAAACGCAGGTGAGCTTGTATTGTTTGCACGCGAACGAGCGCTTGAATTTTATAAACGCCACGGTTACGAATTAAAAGAAAAAGCGCACTTAGCTTATGGCGATGTACAACACTTTAAAATGGTAAAGCAAAAACCGTCTGAGCCAGGTTGGTTTCGTCACCCTAATTGGACGCAAGTACTACAAAATACGTGGCGTGAGTCTATTCCAATTAGTGACGCGATGGGGATTAAGGTAGAAAGCTATACCGATTGGCAATTTACAACCAGCGCCGACCTAGACGCTAACTTAAACCTACATAACACTATGTTTGCAGGTTCTATTTATAGCTTGGCCACGCTAACAGGTTGGGGCGCTACGTACTTAGCACTTAAAGAAGCTGGGCTTGAAGGTAATATTGTATTAGCCGATGCTAACATTAAGTACTTAAAACCGCTTACTACCGACCCACGTGGTTGTGTTGATATACAAACCTGTAAGGGCAAGTTAAGCGATTTAGAAACCGACGGTAAAGCAAGTTACGTAGTGCCAGTAACTATTTACGATGGTGATAACGTGGTTGCAGAATTTGAAGGGCAGTTTGTAGTAAAAAAATAACTGTTTAGCTGTTCAAAACACAAAAAAGCCAAGCAATGCTTGGCTTTTTTGTGCGTAAAACTTAGGGAAGTATTACAGCAGATCGGTTAATAATATACCGACACCAATACGTTCTACATCCGCATTGTAATCAATTAAGCTTTCGCCATAACCGTTAAAGTATTGTGCATAACCACGAACGCGACCCCATAAAGGAAACGACCAGTCGAGTTGAATTGCACCACGATTATCTGAATTTAAATTGTTACGCGTCATAAAGCTAAATTCATGGTCATGAAAACGATACGCGCCGCTAAATTCGAAGTAACCCATGTATTTGTATATGTCTGGGTTGTCGTCACCATTGGCTTCTAAAATATCTTCTTTTTCGTCCTCAGCTATTCGGTACCAAGGTTTAAAGCTAAAAACAAAGCCTCTGTTTTCCCAAATGAAGTCTGCGTAAATACGGTTCCACGAACGTGAGTTTGGTTGGCTTCGACCATTTGATTGATGCGAAATACCTAATGCGATTGCCATTTCGTCGCCCCATAATACGTTTTCTGGGTCGAGGTAATTTATCCAAAATATTTCTGGTTCGTAGTTGGTCTCACGAAATGGAGACGAAATTTCTGAGTTATAAATTTGCCAATATGATTGCAGTGTAAAGCCAAAAAATATGGCTTGGTCTTTATCCGAAAAATCATCGTAAAGAGGCACTTTTATCGATAGCTGATATTTGGCTTCTAGATTGTCGAGCGGTTCGCCGTCGTTATCATCTGTTAGTTCATCAAAACCATCAAAAGGGCGATCGTTTGGGTGTGATAAGTACGAAAGCGGTAAAATATAGTTACGCTTATGTGGCGTAATTACATTTCTATTTTTTTTACCTACTTCTTCACGGGCCTGGCGTTTATCAAGCGCGGTAAGTTGTTTATTTTCTTCAAGAGCTGAACACTTTTTACGAAGATCGTCTAATGTCTGTTTACCATCTCCGCCAATTACCTCATTTAAAATACACTGTTTTACAAGCTCGATGTCGTTATCTTGCTCGTTTGTAGCAACTTCTTCTTGTGCGAAGGTAGCGGTACTAATTAAAGCAGAAAGAGTTATCCAGTGGCGCCAGCTCATTGTAATTCCTTGTGAGTTTGGGTTGTTGTATGCGTTAATTTAATTATAACGTCTTTTTACATATGTAACGGTGAACTTTTACTGAATTTGTATTTATAACAAGGTCTATACGTATACAAAGTAAGTATAGATCAAAAGAAAAGCGGCCTAAGCCGCTTTTCTAATGCAAATTAACTATTTTAGTTAATTTATACCAACTTTATTAAAAACATGATTATTCTAGCGTATTAAATAGCTCACTAACTACGTTAAAAATTATTTATATAGAACAACTATGTACCATTATTTTAGCCTTGTTATTAAGCTATTTCCTTATCGCTATAATAGATCACTAATTTAATGCAGTTGGTATTACTCTCACGCAATGAGAAGGGTGAGCTAAAGCTCAAATATGTTAGTAAAAAACTTATAAAGCTCGGTACCTTGATTAACACTCGCTGAGGCAAAGTGCAAAATAGCAATTGCATCGCAATCAAGAGTAAGTGTTTGCAATGGTTGCTCACTTAAGTAGCGCTCCATGCGTAAAATATTGGCAATAGGCTCACCAGCTTTAATGTGCCCGCCAAGTGGGGCTAAGTATTCAACCATGCCGCCAATAGGGGCGTAATAGGCAAAGTAGTCATCTAAATTACATGCATAACGGGTCATATTAGCTGGCGTATGCGGTGCGTTTTGTAATACGCCTTTGTGATTTAAGTAACTTAAAATGCTGTTTGCATCGTTTAATGCTTCTTTTAAGTCTATTTTTTCTTGGCTGCCTAGCTCTACAGTAAATGCTTCTACAGGTATTGATAATTCGCGACCTTGTCCGCTAAGCGCATCACTTAAATGCCACCATGGGCAAAAGTTAGCTTCATCCATAGCGCCGTCAAAATCACTAGGAATAAGCAGTACATGTTCAATATTAAAGTAACGTGCGCTGTCGGTTGAATAGGTTGGGCAGTACAGATGCTTGCTTGAAATAGGGCCTGTGTGTAAATCGAGTACTATATCAGCCTGATGAGCGAGCTTTTGTAAGTTAAGCGCAATGCGTTTACCCGTATTGAGTAAATAAGCAGGGCCGTTAAGTTTGCTGTCTACTTCGTCAATAAGTGCCTGTTTGAAGTTACTTTTTAATGTAGCGTCGTCATACTGAGTATGATTTTGTGCAAACTGTGCCACTAAATTTTTATTGTAGTGATACATGCGATTCCAATTAGTGCCCGTAATCGGATCGAACCTGCCAAGGGTAAACTCGCCAGATTTTTGATTACAACCAATCGGATTGGCATAAGGTACAAGGGTAATATCGCCACTAAGGTTAAGGTGTTTTAATTGCTCAAGCAGCTGAAAAATAACTGCGTTACCTTGCACTTCAGCGCCATGCATATTGGCCTGAATGTAAACACTTGGCCCTGTGCCATTGCCTTTTAAACGATACACAGGAATTGTAAGCGGTAAGCCGTTTGCAACTTCCCCTACTACAATGTTCTCTTGGCTAATGTGTGTTGTATTACTCATACTTGTTACCTTAAATAATGGCTGGCATTTTCGGCTTGGCGAACACAGGTAAGTGTACCGTTTTGCAAGGTGTACTCAGCAGCTAGCTCATGGCATAAAAAATACGGCATACTTTCGGTAAAGCCGTAAGCACCGCATTGGCTAAACACTAGCCAGTCGTGCTCATTTAAATCGCTTGGTAAGTTATGTTCACCCAAGCAATCAAGCGCTGTACAAAGTGGGCCGTATAAAGTGACCGCTTGAGTTTTAGCACTGGATTCACGCAGTAATGCAGCAGGAAAGTCTTGGCTGGTAACAGCAGGGCGTAATAAGTGATTTATACCGCCGCTTAAAATTACTTGTTCTTGATTGTAGTTTTGTTTGCGCTCTACTACTGGGTTTGCGTAATGACCGCATTCGCCAACGGCATAGCGACCAAGTTCCATCCATAATTCTTCTACGCCAGCATCATTTTTAATTTTAGCGAGCGCAGCAATTAAGTCATCCCAATCAAGTGTTGCTTCATTTTGTGTATAAGGAATACCTAAACCGCCACCTAAATCGAGAATCTTAAGGCTAATATTTAAATCGCTGGCAAGTTGGCTAAGAGGTGCAATCATTTGTGACCACAAGTCGCTTAGTTTTTGCGTGCTAAGCATGTTGCCCCACTGAAAAATATGCAGGCCGTCAAATTTAAGCGCAGGGTAGTCAGCTACATTGAGTGCTTGCCATTCATTACAACCCAAACCAAACGGCGTAAGGCTGTCGCCGCCCAGTGGGTTTTTTTCACCTTCAGGCCAACGTAATTGTACACGCAGTAATACTTGTAACTGCGTGTTTTGTAGTTGCGCTTGTTGGTTTAACCAACGTACTTGATTGAGGCTTTCGGCTACGAATATACGCACGCCGCGCTCAATAAAGTGTTTTATTTGTTTAGGGCTTTTTGCAGGCCCTGTGTTGAGCACGCGCTGCGAGCTAATACCTTGTGCTAGTACTTGCTCAAGCTCACCTTTACTTGCTACGTCAAAATTAAAGCCAGCACTGTCTAAGCTTTGAATAATTTTAGACAGTGGGTTTGCTTTTACCGCGTACCACAGTTTTACATCGGTTTGCGCAACTAAACGCGCAAGATGCGTGTTTAGTTGATCTAAATCGTAAACAAAAAAAGGTGTATCAAGTTGTTGTGTAATAGTATTTACAGCGGTTTTGATAGGCGTGCTCAAAAAGCTCATTATCGTAAAACCTCTTCAAGCAATAACGATGCATCGCTTTTCTCGTCGCGGTATTTAACTATTAACGCACACGACATGCTTAGGCCTTGCTCGCGCGCCCACTCGTTAGACGCTGGGCGAGAGCCAGGTATTACAATGGCGTATTCTGGAATTGGCTCGTCTTTATCTAGTTGGCGCTCGTTTACGCAGTCGTATACCGGAATAGTTGCTGATAAACGCACACCAGGGGCAAGTACTGCGCCTTTTTTAATGACTACGCCTTCAACAATAATACAGCCTGCACCAATAAATGCATCATCTTCAACCACTACTGGGCTGGCACCAATTGGCTCAAGTACACCACCAAGCTGAACTGCAGCACTTAAATGTACGTTTTTACCTACTTGTGCACAAGAACCCACCAATGCGTGGCTATCTACCATTGTGCCTTCGTCGATATATGCACCAATGTTTACATACGCTGGTGGCATAATAATCGTACCTTTAGCAACATAAGCACCACGGCGAACACTTGAGCCACCTGGTACCATACGAACGCCATCATCAGTACTAAATTCTTGCGGAGCTAGGTTATGTTTATCAACAAAGCCGCCTGCAAACTCAGTATTAGTGCCATTTTTAAAGGCTTCTAAAATGCCTTGTTTTACTTCTACGTTAGCTTGCCATTGGCCGCTTTCGTTTTGTGATGCTGCGCGTACTGCGCCCGATTCTAAATTATTTAATAGTTCTAACCAGCTCATTATAAAAACCTGTATTTAATGCCAAGATAAAATGGTGTTGTTTGCAGTTGTGATGCAATCGGTTTGAGTTAACTCAAGATGTGTTAAAGGTGGACGAAGTTGCGGGCTGCTTAAGCGGCCTTGCAAATGCATCAGTACCTTTACGGGAATAGGGTTTGCGACAGCAAATAGGCTATTAATAGCGCTTGACCACTGGGCAAATAAATTAGGGTGTTGACCACTTAAACTGCGCTTAACAAACTCGTGAGTTTGTTCAGGCCATGCATTTGCAGCTACCGACACCAAACCTTTTGCGCCAGCTTGAGCAAAATAAGGCATTAGCGCATCGTCGCCACTAAAAATAGCTAAATTAGGCGCGGCTTGGCGGTAAGCTTCAAACTGAGCAATGCTGCCGCTCGCTTCTTTTAACGCCCATAAATTTTTATTGTTTTGTAAGTTTTGAATTGTTGCCACTGGGATGCTAACAGCGCTTCGACCCGGTACGTTATAAAGCATACATGGGTGAGCGCTTGCATTTAGCAGGCTTTCAAACCAATGAGTTTGACCTATAGCGCCAGGCTTTGCATAAAGCGGTGAGCCAAGTAAAAAGCTATGAATTGGGAGTGTATTACAGTAGTTAACCCACTCAATTTGTTGCTTTAAGTTACTACCGCCCACAGCTACCATGAGTGGTACTGTTGGTTTTAGCTGGCATACGTGCTCAACAATGGCTTGTTGTTCTTTTAGCGTTAGTGCTAAACCTTCGCCCGTACTGCCAAGTAGCAAAATACCGTTATGTGCCGCTTCTTGATCGCTAACCAACTTAGTTAACGTGTTGTAGTCGACATCGCCGTGTTGATCAAATGGCGTAACGAGCGCGGTCCACAGTGAGTAGTCGTTTAAATTGAAGTTGTTGATCATCTCTCACGAACTTATAATTTGTACCAATTTTATTAAAAACGTGATCATTTTAGCGATAACTAATTTAATGTAATTGGTATTATTCGAAGAGTTAAAAAGCTTTATGGAAGGAGCCGCATTAACGTCGTTCGAACTAATAATTCGAAGAGCGAATGGGCTTAAAATAATAGGGCGCACGGCCTTAATATTTAAGACCAGAAGCTCTCCACCAAACTAACAAGCTGCTTTTTATAAACAGCTATTGGTGACAGTCGCTAGGGTTCAACCTAGTCGCCCGAAATAAACACCTCGCAAAAGTGGTTACTTCTCGGCGTTAATTCCCCTCACGTATGCTTACTGGAGTTTGCGCTCCTAACATACGTTACCTGAATAACGCACCTCTTCTAGCCCTTTGCACCTGTTTGTAGAGTAAAACTTACAAACCTGTGCAATTTAAATAGGGTAATTACGGCGATTAAAGCATTTTAGCCGTCTAGGTGTCAAGCGACTAAATACAGATTAATTCATCGAAAAGAGGGGTGGTTACGTATTAGGTGCTTTTCTCGTACACTAGCAATATAAGTAGTGAGGTATTTAATTAGTATGGAAAAATTTAGCGATATTTATAAGCGAGCGGTAGAGCGAAAAGGCTCTGAAAAAATGCTTAAGTTATTACTTGCAAAACCGCTATCTAAAAAACAACTAAGCACGTTAAGTGACGACGATTGGCTTGAAGAATTTACTCGAAAAGTATTTCAAAGCGGCTTTTATTGGTCAGTCATAAATAATAAGTGGCCGGGCTTTAGAGAGGTTTTTTGGGATTTTAGCGTTGATAAGTTATTAATGATGCCACCTGATATGCTGGAACAAAAAGCAACGGATGAGCGAATTGTTCGTAACTATAAAAAAGTAAAAACAATTACCGAAAATGCTTACATGATCCACGAAATAGCAGGGGAACATGGCAGTTTTAGTCAGTTTGTCGCTAATTGGCCAACAGACGATATTATTGGTTTGTGGGCGTATTTAAAAAAACATGGTTCGCGTTTAGGCGGAAATACAGGGCCTTATGCGCTGCGAGCACTTGGTAAAGATACATTTTTACTATCACGCGATGTAGTCACACCTTCATAATTAAAGTGTTAACCACACCTTTGTAAAACCTTCAACTTGTTACTATAGTTTCATTTAATATGTGAATCGCATTCTCCAAGTATTAAGGGTTCTTATGGTTTCTATAGTAAAAGCAGATATAAATATGGGAGCACTGCCATTCTTTGATGGTGAACTAATAAATATCTCTGAAAGCCAACAGATACGCTCAATTAAATATCAACGCGAGTATATTACTGAAAATTTTTCGTTATTAGGTAGTGAAACTAGGCTAAAAGATTGTTTAGAGATAAATCTTTTTTTTGAATATCGATATAAAGGAAAATTCCTGCGTCCCAAAAAAGGAGGGCAACAAAACCTTTTGGGAGGAGTAACAGTAAAAACAATTAAGAGCATTGCCAATTCATTAAAACTATTTCTTAATTGGCTTGAAAGTCAAGGTATTGGGTGGAAAGATCTATATGCTGTATCAGAGTCTGAGAAAGCTAAAGAGTGGCTACCACCTTACCAGTTCCGAGCTCACTTGATTGATCGAGTGAGGCGTAGTGAGCTTTCTCTCAATACTGCTAACCTCTATATTTCACACGTTCGTCAATTCTATGAATGGGCTTGGCAAACAAATCGTATTAAAAAACTACCATTCACATATAGCGACAAAGTAATCAAGAAGAAATATTCTCGATCTGAATTTGATTTGATATTTACATCCTTTAATCATGATCGAGGTATTGTTGTTCAAACTAATAATTTAACTATTCCAAAAAAACACCAACAGAAGAAAATGATTTTAAACGATGGATTATCCCCTCTTGGTCCAAAAGAACTACTCAGCTTCTATTCATCTAATTACATGCAATCACAAACACGGAAGTTGTGGGCAGACTTAGCTTTATTATGCGGTTTAAGGGCTTTTGAAGTTACTTTACTTAACGAGTCTGAAATTATTGATACTACTCTTGATGAAACTAAGGTGTATGCTGTCGATATTATTGGTAAGTTTAATAAAAGCAGAAAGATACTGATTCCAAAGACCTTAATGACACGTCTGTGGGTTCATAAAAACTCTGGTGAACGGTTAAATCGTTCTGCAAAATGGGATAACGACAATAATTCGATTCGTAAACCACTATTTATTAATCGTTCAGGCAAGCGTTTAAATGAAGGCTCTATTAGCAATATAACTTCGAGAGTAGCAAAAGAGCTTTTAAACAATAAAGTTAAATTTACTTATTCGTTTCATGATTTACGCTCTACGTTTGCAACATCATTAGCCCGCTTTTTATTAGAGAATGATTTACCTCTTGGTTTTATTCAATACAAACTTATGTCGCTATTGGGTCATACCAACTTTTCAACTACACAAAAGTATATAGATTTGGCACGCATCGTTACTTACGATAAACGTATGAAATCCTGGGTTCTAGAAGTTTTTGGTGACCTGGAACAAGCATTGAGCATTGAAGCAATGGCATTAGAGTTAGGTGATTAATGAGATGCGATTAATTTTTACTGATACGGATGGTAATATAAAGCTTGATAAAATATTAAAGCACAGTGAGTGTTTGGCCAAAGATATTTACACTTGCTATCAACGTTATATGAATAACAAAGGTAAGTGGAAAAAGACAGAAAAAACCATTTCCTGTCAAATTAGGTATATCACAACTCGGTTTGATGAGCTGCTTGAAATACTTAATCCAGATTCTAAGCATAAACTTTTAAGCACAGGTCTTGTAGCGTTAAATGAGTCACAGGTATGGAATCATCTTGAATATGCATCACTAAATACATGTCTACGCACAGGAAAAGGGATTAAAAATGCTTTTATTACGTTAGTTAGATTATTTAACGATGATCTTTATTTACATCCCCCAAGCAGAGTAAATCTCAAAGGTTATATCACCGATATTTCCAAATTATATGAAGCCTCTGAATTACTTTTTGAACAATATAAAAATTTTTTAGTATACATTGTAGACAGTGACAGAGATCAACATAGGTTACGTCGTATTAAGGCATCCACTCATGCCACGTTAGTTCAGTTAATTCAAAATAAAGAATTTCAAAGTTCCCTTGGCGAATACGGTTTAAGAGCTTTCGCTGTAAATTCTGAATTAATCAAAGTAGCTAGTAAAGCAGATAGATACAACCCAATCCACTTTCAGCTAATGCTAGCACATTTCGATAGTAAAACTTTCTCACAAAAAATGATAAATATAAGGGGGCAATTCCAAATAGATTTTACGGACATACACAATATCTCTTCAAGACTTTATAACGATATCGAGTGTTATTCAAAGATTATAGGCAACACTGTTGATTCTCATCTAAAGGATAACAGTGTGAGAGATAAATTTTCAGGCTTTAAGCGCGCATTACCTGTGCTTCAATCCGCATTATCAACCCTACATAATAAAGAGCTAATTGATAAAGGAATAGCTACCCTTACTGATACTGAAGGTTTACTTAAACAATTGCATGATGATATAACGCTGCCCCGCTGGATATTCTTCTTATTTTATGAAATCAGTCAGTGTATTTATCCACAAAAAACTCCAAAGTTATCTCTATTTAGAGAAAACCTGCTTTTATTCCCTGGTATTGATAAAAATAGATACATCCAATGCGACTTTACTTCGATAAAATCTATTTCTGAGCGTGTTTATGATGACTTTGTTCTGTTGTTAAATGACTTCAAAGCGAATATAGATCAAAAGAATATTGCAATGATTTCGGTATATCATAACTATCAGCAGTTAAAGGCTTTGTTAAACAAGTATAGTGATTCCTTCACACAGGCACATCTTGATGTATTGATTTTGCATGGTATTAAAGGTTTTGCTACTAACAATGGATTCATTCAAAAACATTTACTTGCAGAGTTACAATCAAGTGCTAATGACAATTCATTAGCTCGCAAAACTGCATTAACTTACCGCTCTAGCTTAGTCTGGTTAATGCGGGAGTTCGACATTCCGTTCAATGATATTTATCCCATCAAAGTAACCAAAATGGCTAAGCATAATCAGCGGCTTAATAGTGATAGTTTCTATTCTGAGACGGAATGTAGAGAGTTAGCTTTTTACATTGAGAAGCTATTACGTGATGAAAATACTAGTGTTTATCGGAAGATTTTATTGTGTTTTGGTAAGGTGATATTAAAAACAGGTTGGAATATTAACCCTTTGCTCAATTTGGAATGCGAGGATATTATTGAAACAGTATCTCCCATATCTAATAAAACTGAGTATGCCGTGGTACTTCAAAAAGCACGAGGAGGCTATCGGAATGATACATATTCATTTGATAAAAGGGATTTAAAAAACGATACCATAAAAAGTGCTATTTCAGATCTGTTGATTGTCCGAGATGAATTAACCGCAGATATAAGGTTACAAACACGGCACGGTAAATATTTATTTATCTATCCTCAGCGTGGTCAAGTCTTCAAACTAGAATATTCATCTGTTAATCAATTATCGAGCATATTAAGAAAATCAGGCTGTCGTATCAATTTTGTCGCACAAAAAATACGTAAAGGTGGAGTTAATCATATATACCGAGAGGTAAATAAAAACATCAAGAAATATACAGATACGGTAAAGCATTCATTTGACGTATTTGAATCATATTACCTTCGTATTGATCCCGACCAGTCACGCTATTCACTTAATCAAGCAACAAAAATAATGGGGGATTATTTTACGGGCAAAGAAATATCATCTGAAATTCATATAATTACCGACGAGTCTGCAAATCAGCACCAAGTAGTACCATCAGGTACTTGTGCAGCTAAAGCTGATAACAAAGAAGCAAATCGTTACGAGAAAGAGCATCGCAAACTTCGCCAAATCACAGGTGATAAAGGTAGCAACGTATGCGCAGATTTTTTAAGTTGTGTGTGGTGTAAATACTTTCGGGTGGTTGTTGATGCTGAACATATTTGGAAACTTTTGAGTTATAGAAATTATATCTTGTTGGGCATGGAGATGTCAGTCGAAAATCCTAATGATAGTAACGATCAGATTATAAACATTAATATTTTAAAACAACGTGTAGATGACATTATCGAAAACCTAAGACAAAGAAATAGTAAAGCTGTTAAAGATGGATTTATGCTATTAAAAGAACAAGGATTACATCCTGATTGGGAGTTTGCTTGCCCATCTATGGCAATGTTCAGAGAGGAAAACAATCTTGGCTGATATTCACGATATAATTACACGGGCGATTACAGTTGATTGCAGCATTTCAATCAAACCACTATCAAAGGTAGAAATTGAAAGATTATCAAAGTTAGTCGTATGGGATATGAAGGCACCTCATAACAAACCAATGTACTTCGGGGGTAATTACTTTAAGCGAGTTGATACAGATAAAAGTGCTATCTTAATTGATACTGGCTTAATGGAGTTTGATTTTGAGCTCAAAGCAATAATGATCGCTGCATTACATTTAGGTACTGTTGAGGGGAGCATACCGTATAAATGGTTTTCAGTAGCTACACGGGTGCGCGCATTAAGAACATTTTGTGTTTTTCTTCAATCTAAAAAATACAAAAGCTTTCGAGAGCTAAATAATGTAGAAGAGCTAAAACTAAGGAATATTCTTCAAGATTTCCTATACCTTCCTAAACTACAAGGAGGTATGCATGTAGGTAAATACACGTCTGCAGCTAAGTCACTTCGTGAAGCACTCACTTTTCTATATGTCTATGGTCTAGTCAATAAAGAGCCTTTATCAGCATTAATCGATGAACTTACTTTATCCAAAATTACGAAGCATGAGACAGAAAACCGATTAAAGCACTCGATAATTCCAACGAGTATTATGAAGTCAATCATTTCTACTTCAACAGAATACATTCAAAAGGCAAAAGACGATTCTAAAAAGTTTATTGATATTCATTCAAAAGCCAATAGCAGAATAAAGTTCAGTAAAGCAAAAAGGTTATGCCATATCTCAATTAAACAAAATAAAGATTTGATGAATGATTTAAGAGAGATAAAAAAGCGTATAAAAGACCTAAACCTCCATGTCTATACTCTAGTGGTAGCGTTTACTGGGATGCGTGACAATGAAGCATACGCACTGAAAAACCACAGTCATGCAAAAAGAGTTGAGACTGGAGAGCTTGTATATACGATAAGCAGTCATTTATCTAAGACAACAGAGGGCTTAGTAAAGCTCGACTGGGTAGCCAATCAAATCATTTATGATGCTGTTAATTTATTGAGTAGAGTTAACGAAGTTTATTTGGAAAGAGCAAGACTAATACTCAAATATCATAAGAACATCTTATCTGAACAAGATACTCGCAAACTGCTACGAGGTATTGAAAATAATCGTCTATTTGGGATTCAACATACGAGTCACACAGTTAGATTTATCCATGCAGCTAGAGGATCAGATACAGGAGGTTCAGTTTCATTAGAACGCCACAAAATTAAAGTGACCGCTCAGGATATAGAACAGCTTGAAAAGATGGGCTGTAATTATCAATCTGTTAGTCAAAATAGTGGTAAACGCGGCTTAAAATATAAAGTTGGTGATTTTTTTAATTTAACTGCTCACCAGTTTAGACACACCTTTGCATGGTTTATTATTGCGAATCGTTTAGGCGATCTGGATGATATTAAATATCAATTCAAGCATATCAAACGAGTGATGTCATTGATTTATTCTGAGCGTGGTTACGAATCGTTAAATGAATTACGTACAGTGATTGAATACTTTGAAAAACTAGTCAATAAACAGGCTATTGAAGATATTGTTGGTTCAGCAAAGAAAGCTCAAATTACAGGAGGCGGAGGTGATAGACTTTCTAAACTTCTTACAAAGCTTAATTCAAATGAAGATCACGTAATTTACACTTCAGCACAGCAGCCTCACTTTAATAATACTCAAGAGTTAATAGACTTTGCGACTAAAAATAGTGACAGCGTTAGGGGATTGCCACATGGCTATTGCACAAAGGGATTAGGGTGCAAGATAAAAAATGTATCAGATCCTTCCCATTGTTTATATTGTGATACTTACTATGTAACCCCAAAACATTTACATTATTGGAAAGCAATCAAACACAGCTGTGAAGGAAAAATAGAGCGTATTCAATTATTACCCGATATAGCGCGTTATCAGTCACTTCTTACTGGATTAAAAGATAACCTAAATGCAGCAAATGAAGTTATTGATAAGTTAGTACTAGCTCATAATTTAAAATCAAATATCGAGAACTAATATGCCTACTCGAGAACTATTATTATCTTGTGTAAGAGAATTTAAACAAAGTAATGAGCGGATCACTATTAAAAAAGTAGCTGATAAATGCGGAGTTTCTCACTCTTTAATATATAACCGCCATCCAGATATTAAAGAAATGATCAACAACCTAAAAAAAGAACAAAAAAAACAAGAGTTAGTGGAACAACAAAAATCTCAGACGGAGGTGTTACTTAGGCGCAATGAAAACCTTAAAAATAAACTATTCCAAGCAAAAAAAAATGATGATAAAGAGACCATTGCTATGTTGATGATCCATATTCAAGAGTTATATTCAATGTACGATTCCCTATTGGAGGAACGCAATGCCTTTGCTAATAGGCTTTTTGATTTAGAAAATAGCTAATTTCTAAATGAGTATTCTAAAGTTAAGGCAATATGGGGAAGCTAATATTTGAGTTTACATTTTGAAGATTAAGTTTGAGCTAGTGCACTTAATTAGTATCTTAGTTAATAAGAAGCCTGTTTACTTACTATATTAGTAAAGACTAATTTACTTTAGGTTTCAAAAGGCTGTTTGGGCTTCCCAGTTTCTACCAGATAGTTTTACCTTGTTATATATCTTTGGAGTATTAGTGTTTAACTTTCAATTTCTTATTGGTTCTATTGTTGGTTTTTTTATTGCCTTTGTGTTATTTGTTTCTCTTCTTTTAACTGACGTTAATCTTGATGTTGGGGTTGCAACAAATATATTTATTGCTTTAGCTACAGCAGTTGCAACTGCTATTCATTACAGCTCAATTCAAAAACAAAGAAAAGATCGTATTTGGGAAATGAACAAAACTGTTTTGTTAGATTTAAGTCATTCATTATCGTTAGTAATACAGGCATCATACTATTATCAACAATTAGAGTATGCAAAGCACAAAGTTGAAGATGAATCTACCGAGATGGATAGACCTAATCCAAATGTATTTAAGGACTTCAAAGAAAAACAAGAGTATGCGATTAATGTTTATAAAACACTTATGGACAAGAAATTAATTAGTAGTATTCAAAAAGCTAAAGAAGTTAATGAAAATATCGATAAAGCAGTTAATGAAAATGTTATTGATTACATTCCTGCTTATGACCGCTCAATTAGAGCCAACAAAGAGCTTCAAAAAAAACTTGAGGAATTTATGGCTGAAATGTCTGGTGTAAATGATATATAACGCCAAAAAATAAACTCAAAATAAAACAGTAGGTTATATCTCTATTTGCTACACATTATGACCCAGCATTTTAGTCCGCTTATTGCGGCGTTATGATTAAAGGAAAGTTATGCGTAATATTATATTTATATTATTTTTTCTACCAGCATTTGCTTTTTCTATGCAAGGTAATGAAATAATCCAACAACTAGACAATATATTCGAATCTGAAAGCTTTAAGTCTAAGAATAGAGAAGTTCAAAAAATAGCTAATTGCATTGCTGTTAATCATTTTGTTAAGAGTGATGGAGCAAAATTATCTACCCAAGATTCATTAGTATATTCAATCAGAATGTCAGATTACGTCAAATCAGAGGGGCTTGAGTTAATGGTTCTTCAAAATGCTTACACTCATACTTTAAGCCATAATTACGCAATGTTATGGAGTATGAAGCGAGTCGGTCAAACCAAAATGTTAAAAGCTATGATGTCAGTGGTTAGCGATGAATGTCCAAAGTATCCAGCAATTTAATCATAACAAGTGGCTATGTTGCCACCGACCGCTCATGGCACTTAGCTGAACTTCGCCAAAGAGCTACAAGCAAACATTGAGTTATTGGTTTTAATAATTAGCTTTTAACTAAATTTAAATAAACTTTAAAGCTGGTAGTTTGATTATTTGAACTGACCTCTATATCTCCACCGTTTGCTTGCGCTAGAGCTTTAACTATTGCAAGCCCTAAACCTGCTCCGTCGCTGTGTCGTTGCCGCGACTTATCAGGTCGATAAAAACGGTCAAATAAATAAGGTAAATGCTCAGAAGGTATTCTCTCCCCTGTATTAATCACTGAAATGCATATTTTTTCAGCGGTGGTCATTTCACTGTTTACAGTGATTGATGAGCCTTTTGGGGCGTACCTAATTGCATTGGATAGTAAGTTTGATAATAATTGGCGAAAGTGTAATTTGTCACAATAAAAACAAAGGTTTTCACCTTTTTTATCAAATGCAATCAATAAGTCTTCAGCCAAAGCGTCAAAATACTCAAATAACACTTCAATTTCATCATGGCTTTTTAGAGTGTTTTGAACGGGTTTAATTAGCCCATTTTGAGTTTTTGCGAGCCAAAGCATATCACTAACCATTTTAGTTAATCGCTCAAGTTCTTCTAAGTTAGAAAACAATAATTCTTGATACTCTTCCAACTGCCTTTTTTTAGATAATCCAACCTGTGTTTGAGTAATTATATTTGTTAGTGGAGTTCGTAGTTCATGAGCAATATCACTAGAAAAATTTGATAAGCGAATAAATTCACCCTGGAGCCTGTCGAGCATTGAGTTAAACGACTGCACCATATTAACAAGCTCAATAGGCACTTTATTTTCATCGAGCCTTACATCCATTTTATTAGTTTGGATATCGTGTATTTTCTGACTTAAACCTCGTAAAGGGTTTAATCCTTGATGTATAGCAAACCAAGCCACCAATAAAATGAGTACCGCTGAGCCAAACATAATGGCCCAAAGGCTTTGCTGAAATTGATTGAGAAAGTGTAAATGAAAGCTCATGTCTATCGCTGTAGTAATTTTGTATTGCTGTTGCCCAGTACTTAAATTACTCACCAGAGCTCGGTAGGTGTGGGTATCATTTTGCCATGAGGTAATGTTGTTACGGTTAAAGCCAGTTGAAGCCTTAGCACTCATTACAAAATCACTAAAATCTCGTTCAGAGCTTTGAAAAATGAGATCTCCTTTTGCGGTATTTACCTGATAGTAAACACCGTGATGACCCGCTACAGCGTTAGATAATTCATTTTTAAGTTTCAGGTTTGATTTATAGTGTTGTGTTAAAACTAATTCAATAGATTGATTAATAACATGCAGTTCACTACTATCTTGCTGGAAAAAATGATGTTTTATCGAACTATTTATTAAGGTGGCAACTAAAGTTAAGCACGCAATAACGGTTACAGCCACAAACAACACAACACGCATCGTAAGTGATAAAGGCCGTGACTTAATAGCCATCAGTTTCAACCTCTAATTTATAGCCCATACCGCGAACTGTATGAATTAATTTAATAGTAAAGTCATCATCAACTTTTGCTCTTAGCCTACGAATGGCAACATCAATCACATTGGTGTCGCTATCAAAATTCATATCCCATACTTGAGAAGCAATTAACGAACGTGGCAGTACTTCACCTTCGCGCCGTAACAATAGTTCAAGTAAGCTAAACTCTTTATTACTCAATAAAATACGCTTGCCTGCACGTTGTATTTTTCGCTTTGGAATATCCATTTCTAAATCAGCAACGATCAGTATATCGTCAACTGTTTGTACTGCACCACGGCGAATAAGAGTGCGTACTCTTGCTAAAACTTCAGCAAAAGCAAAAGGCTTTATTAAATAGTCATCAGCACCAAGTTCGAGCCCCTTTACTCTATCGTCTATGCTATCGCGAGCAGATAAAAATAGTACTGGGGTTTTGTTATCTGCTTCACGTAGCGACTGTAAAATTTTCCAACCGGATACGTCAGGTAACATGACATCAAGTATTATTACATCAAATAATTCGGTCATTGCTAGGTGATGACCGTCAAGACCATTGCGCGCCAAAGAAACCTGAAAACCAGCTTCACTTAGTCCCTGTTTTAAATAATCTCCCGTTTTTGCTTCATCTTCAACAACTAATAAGCGCATACAATTCCTTCATTAAAGTCCTAACAACTACCTCTGCAAATATTATGCAGTATCTGTCACTACAGCAACATGACACCAAGATTACAACTTTGTAATGTTCGCGTCATGTTGAAGACAGGTCTATTTTCTATACTCAATACATATTCTGCTATGAAGGAGTAAGGAAATGGGGTTTAAAAAGTCATCACAACAGGTTAGCACACCACGAAGACGATTTGTTCAAGGCTTAATTGCAGGAGGTGTACTTGCTGCTTTTCCGAGTGTATTACATGCTGCATCATCTTTAGTAGCAGGAACAATAACAGGCACTGTGCCCGAACTTAGCGGCGAAGTAATTGATCTGGTTATAGATGAATCGCCGGTTAACTTTACTGGCGTAGTACGTATGGCGACAACTATCAATGGATCTATACCCGCTCCTACCTTGCGCCTCAAAGAAGGCGATGACGTTACTATTAGAGTAACAAATAAGTTATCAGTACCGAGTTCAATTCATTGGCATGGCATTATTTTACCGTATCAAATGGATGGCGTACCAGGTATCAGCTTTAAAGGCATTATGCCGGGCGAAACCTTTGTTTATAAATTTAAACTGCAACAAAGCGGTACATATTGGTATCACTCACATAGTGGCTTTCAAGAAATGACAGGCATGTACGGTGCATTAATTATTGAACCGCGAGAAAACGATATTATTAGTGCAGATAACGAGCATGTTATTCAATTATCTGATTGGACTGATGATGACCCAATGGCGCTGTTCCGTAAATTAAAAGTACAGAGTGATGTATTTAACTTCAATCAACCCACTGTCCCAGAGTTTTTCGATGACGTTTCAAGCAGCAGTATTTCAAATGCTCTACAGCGCCGAAAAATGTGGAATCAGATGCGAATGAATCCTACAGATTTAGCTGATTTATCTGCATCAGCAATGACTTTTTTAATGAACGGTAGTACTCCAATGGCAAACTGGCGTGGATTATTTAAAGTTGGTGAAAAGCTTAGGTTAAGGTTTATTAATGGCTCTAGTAATAGCTTTTTTGACGTGCGTATCCCCGAGTTAAAACTAACGGTTGTACAAGCAGATGGGCAAAACGTTGAACCAGTGACAGTTGATGAATTTAGATTCGGCCCTGGTGAAACCTACGACGTAATTGTTGAGCCTAAAAATGATGCCTATACGATTTTTGCTCAAAGTATGGATCGCTCTGGTTACGCAAAAGGAACTTTATCAAGCTCGCCTAATATTGATGCGCCAGTACCTGCACTTGACCCTGTTGAATGGTTAACGATGACCGATATGATGGGCAATATGACCCACGGCGGTGAGCACTCAGCAATGGCTGGTATGGCAGGCATGTCAGGTATGAACTCTAAAGAAATGGATCATAGCGCTATGGGCCACGGTGCAATGGCGATGGATCATAGCAAACATGGTATGTCTGAAAACCCATTAGCGGTTGCCAGCTCTAAAGTGCGTCATGCAAAAACGGAGTATGGAGCTTCAGTTGATATGCGCGTTGATATGCCTAGAACAAATCTTAATGATCCTGGTATTGGTTTACGTAAAAATGGTCGTCGTGTTTTAACACTTGCAGATTTACACTCACTTGAAGGGATCACTAACCAGCAAGAGCCAGAAGCTGAAATTGAGCTGCATTTAACCGGAAACATGGAGCGTTATAGCTGGTCATTTGATGGCTTAGAATTTGGTAAAAGCACGCCAGTGCATATGAAGCATAACCAACGTTTAAGAGTTATTTTACAAAACGATACCATGATGACGCACCCTATGCATTTGCATGGTATGTGGAGTGATTTAGAAAACGAGCAAGGTGATGTGCAAGTGCGACGTCATACGATACCTGTTCAACCCGCACAAAGAATCAGCTTTTTAACCACCCCTCACGATGTAGGTCGCTGGGCTTGGCATTGCCATTTATTATTCCATATGGATGCCGGTATGTTTAGAGAGGTAGTCGTATCATGAAACAATTAAAACTATCTAAATCATTCGGTTTATTAATGTTAACAGGGGCTTCATTAATTAGTTTCCCTTTATTAGCGCAAAGTGAAATGGCACAAATGAATAGCGCTAAGATGCAACCACAAGGAGGAAGTGCACCTAAAGATGCAAGAGACCCCCATGCTTACTCTGCGGGAACAACTTTAACAGAAGGCCCATATGCGCTTGAGGGCAATGAGCGATTAACACTCGCTGATGAGCATCCATTTTACGCATTACTAGGCGATCGTCTTGAATATAACGAGCAAGCCAACGCAGGTGTATTTGACTTACAAGCATGGTACGGCACTACCTTTGATCGATTGGTAATTAAAACCGAGGGTGATTTCAGCGAAGGAAGTATTGAAGAAAACCAAACCGATATTTTATGGGGGCATGCCGTATCAGCATATTGGGATACTCAAGCAGGTGTTCGTCTTGATTACAATAAAGAAGGTGAAAATCGGCAATGGTTGGCTTTTGGCTTACAAGGTTTAGCCCCTTACTGGTTTGAAATTGATATGACAGCGTACGTGGGTGAGCGAGGCAATACCGCATTTACGTTAGAGGCAGAGTACGAACTATTACTCACGCAAAAGCTAATTATACAACCGCGAGCCGAAATTACACTTTATGGCAAAAACGATAAACAAAACGAACTTGGAAGTGGCCTATCAAGCAGCGCGATTGGCTTTAGGGTTCGTTATGAGTTTACACGCCAGTTTGCGCCCTATATTGGCGTTGAATGGAGCAATAAATTTGGCAATACCGCCGACTATGCCACATCAAGTGGACAAAGTAGCAACAACACCGCATTTGTTGCGGGTATTAAATTTTGGTTTTAATCATTTTAAATAAGAGGTAATTATGAAGTTTTTTAATTCTGCAGTAGCTATTTTAGGTTTAGTACTTACATTTTCCGCATCAGCGCATATATCACTCAAGCAATCAACACCTGCGCAAGAAGCCATGTTAATGAAAAGTCCAGAGCAACTTTCGTTAACTTTTGGTGGTGAAGTAAGGCTAGCAAAAGTCATCATCAAAGATGAAAAAAATAAATCAATAAACTTTGATTTCAAACCCAGCTCCACCCCAAGCACAGACTTTAGTTGGTCATTGCCGAGCTTAGCCCAAGGCACTTACACGGTTAAATGGACAGCACTCGGTGGTGATGGACATAAAATGACCGATACGTTTAGATTTATGGTACACAAAAGTGAATCGCATAAAATGATGCAGGAACAATCTAATACCCACAGTAAACATAATCATTAAGTAGCAACATAATGCAATTAAGTGAATGGTCAGTACTCTTACTATTATTAAAACTAGCAAGCTATATCGCAATTGCAGGGCTTGCGGGCACTTTATTAATGCGCTTTATGTGTGGCAACAGCAATGTTGCAGGGCATCACTTAATTAGCTTTTATCAGTTCTTAAAACGTTGGCAAATTACGTGTGTAGTTACAGGTAGTATTGCTGCACTTTTACAAGTACCAATAGAAGCTGGAGCAATGGCTGAATCAGGCTTTATGGGAATGTTTGACCCCTTTATGCTTGAAATTGTTTGGCAATCAGTCATAGGTGACCAAGCAACGTTTAGAATACCAGCGCTTATTATTGCTCTAATTAGCGCATGTATGTGGAGTGTGGAATCAGATGATAACGTAGCAGGTTATAAAAACGGTGCCGTTATACTAATCATGCTTGGGTTTATCGCTTATAGCTTCACTTTTACTGGGCACAGTGCAAATGAAAATGGGTTAGTGAAAAGTATTTTAACCTTTCACCTTATTGCCATTGCGAGCTGGTTAGGGTCATTGTGGCCGCTTTACAAAAGCTGCACTTTACTACCTACCAGTGAAGTAAAGCGGTTAATGCATTACTTTGGTCAACTCGCTATTGTTATTGTATTTGTACTACTTATTTCGGGCTTAACTCTGCTCCTGCAGTACCTAGAGTCATTTTCTGCATTGTTTACATCAAATTATGGGCAACTAATTTTATTAAAGCTGTTACTCGTCTGCGCGATGCTGTTACTAGGTGCATGGCATAAGCTTTTTTTAGTCCCGCAAATCACTCAACAACACCATATAAGTATATTAAAACGCTCGATCACTGTTGAAATATTAATTGCCCTATTTGTACTTATTACAACAAGTGTATTTACAACACTTGTTGGTCCGCCTATTTAACGATTAATAAAAAAGGAAAATGTATGTTAATTAAATCCTCTAATTTAAAAATTTTATTGCTACTAATCTTTAGCGCTGTTAGTTCTTTTGCTGTGAACGCACACACCCATGAAGAGCACACAAAAAAAGGCTGGGTCTTTGTTAATGTTGATAGCGAAGCTGCAAAGGCAGTTAGCTTATTTCATGCATCCCTAAAACAAGGCGATGCCAAAGGTGCCCGTAAATTACTGGCCGACGATGTCGTCATTTTTGAAGGTGGAATTGTTGAGCGTTCTGCAGATGAATACGCGAACCATCATATGATAGCGGATATGAAATTCTTAAGTGCAGTTGATAGTGAACTGCTAGAGCATCAAGTTCACACAAATGGAGACATAGCTTACTCAATTTCAAGAAGTAAAACTCAAGGAAAGTATAAAGGGAAAGATATTAAGTCTACGGGAATGGAATCAATCACATTAAAAAACACCGATAAAGGTTGGAAAATCACTCATATTCACTGGTCTAATTAAGGAGTTAACAATGCGAGTAATCTACATTACCTCAGCGTTTTTTTTATCATTAACTATGTCATTTTCGGCAATGAGTATCGAAAAACAGCATAAAACATCAATAATCTATGAAAATTCAGAAAAACCTGAAATTGAGCTTACCGTTTATAAAAGTAAAAATTGTGGATGTTGTAATAAGTGGATTGCTCATTTGAGTGAAAACAATATTCAAACAAAAGCAATTAACGTTAATGACATGGGGTCGATTAAATCTCAGTATCAAATAAAACCTAATATGCGCTCATGCCATACAGCCGTGTCAGCCGATGGATTTGTATTTGAAGGTCATGTTCCCGCTAAACATATAAAACAGTTTTTATCTGGGCAACACGCTCCGCACATTACAGGCTTAAGTGTACCAGCCATGCCTATTGGCACTCCCGGAATGGAAATGGAGGGTATATTTCACAAATATAATATTGAACTACTCACTGACAACTCAAATGAAGAAACCTACAGATACATAAGTAAATCCAGCGAGCAATTTTAGCCTAACGGCATAATTTTTGATTTAATTGTTAAATACCCATTTTACACAACAGGAAACACTGATTTGTGAGCTTGATAGTGTAAAAATTACTCACATGTAAAAACAAAATACAAAACTTTTAAGGAGCAATACAATGTCACACTATTCAAAATTTTTTTTAATGATAGCAACATCCACAATAACCATGTTTGTATTGATGTATTTGAACACCTACCAACTTAGTCATGTTTATTTTAGTGAAACTCGTACTTATATGGCGCTTTATATGGGAGCCACGATGGCAGTGATAATGCTACTTTTCATGCTCAATATGTATAAAGATAAAAAGAAAAATATAACAGTACTCATTGCTAGTGTTGCCGTATTTGCAGGAAGTTTATTTTTAGTTCGCTCACAAGTGACTGTTGATGATAGCTCATGGATGTCGGCGATGATCCCACATCATTCAATTGCCATACTCACCAGTGACAGGGCAAAAATCAAAGATAAACGCGTTCAAAAGCTAGCTACAAATATAATTGAAGCCCAAGAGCGAGAAATAAAAGAAATGCAATGGCTCCTAAAAGATATAGAGCAAAACGGCATTGCACAAACCAATGCTCAAGCACAATTAAGAGCTGTTCCAGATTTCAATTCAAATAAATAAATAAACCGCATAACATAAGGAGTAAAGCATGAGTAAATCAGCCCAACTTTTTAGAATGGCAACAGATGAGCATATTTGTCCGTTTGGTTTAAAATCAAAAGACCTACTAGAGCGAGAGGGATATACAGTTGATGATCAGCTTTTAACTTCTCGAGAGCAAACAGATGAATTTAAAAAACAACACAGTGTAGAAACTACACCTCAAGCATTTATTGATAATAAACGTATAGGTGGCTACGACGATTTACGTGATTACTTTAATAAGCCACAAGCAGCCCAAGAAGGTACAACTTACACGCCCGTGATTGCGATTTTTTCGGTTAGTTTTTTGCTTAGTGTGGCATTTAGTTTTGCATCGGATAATAGCTTATTATCAATGCAAACCGCTGAACTGTTTGTAGCCCTAACAATGGCAGTGTTAGCAATACAAAAGCTTCAAGACTTATTTAGCTTTACTAATTCATTTATAACCTATGACTTAGTCGCTATGAAAGTAGTCAGGTACGCTTATGTTTACCCATTTTTAGAAGCATTTGTTGGCATTGGAATGATAGCCGGATTACCAGCCTATATTATTGCCCCTATTTCATTATTCATAGGTGGGGTTGGTGCTGTTTCAGTGATAAAAGCAGTCTATATAGATAAACGAGAGTTAAAATGTGCGTGTGTAGGCGGTGACAGTAACGTACCACTAGGGTTTATCTCTCTAACAGAAAACTTATTTATGATAGCTGCCGGTATTTGGATGTTTGTTAGGTAAATAACAGCTTTAATTTAAAATATGATGACGAGCTTATTTATAGCACGAACCAGACTCAGTAGTTGAGTCTGGTTCTGCCTGAAATTAAAACGCCATCAATTTGCTCTGGCTTCTCTAAGGTATCTTGAAGTTACAATGAGACTAAAGTTTTTTATTAATTGCATGATTTAAAAAAGCACTAGCCCTCTAACTTTATTAAATAGATCTAATCTAAATTTGATTCCAGGATTCTTTTGGCAATAAATTTTTAATCATCCTAGTGTTTAAGAATTAATAAATTTAATTAATAAATTTTGTGAAATTTTTTCTAGTCCGCTTAGAGCGATCAACGGACATTCGACCTACCTCAGTCGAACGACTGCTTAGCCCAAAAATGCGGACATAGCTATTTATTCTTTATCTAATATCAATTAGCGAACCATGTACAATTATGAAACCTTAGGCAAACGTAAACTACAAGACTTGTAGATATAAGTATCACTCTTCAAGCAACTGCAATACCCCACATTCTTTAACTTTTCTATCATCTGTGCATGCCGAGGCTATCTCAGATAGGGTAGCCTTTAGCTCCTCAAGCTCTGCAATGCGATGCGTGACGTCAACCATATGTTGATGGATCAAATTGTTCACACTAGAACAACTTTTATCGGGATTATTTTTTGTATCCAACAGCTGTTTAATTTCTATTATGGTCAAATCTAATGAGCGACATTGTTTAATGAATCGCAGTGCTCTCAACGATGATGCGTCGTAAATTCTGTAGTTGCCTTCACTGCGATTGCAAGCCTCAAACAAATCCTGTTTTTCATAAAAACGGATCGTCTGAATAGAACACCCACTTTTTTTTGATAGCTCACCTATTTTCATAAACGTGCCTTTGTGTTGTTGACTCTATACTAGGTATAGACTTTACACTGTACCTATAGTTTTGGGAATAAGAGTTGAACAATGAGTGGTTGCGGCTGTGAAGTGGAAATCAAAGATGCCTCACAAAAACGGGTTCTGTATTGGCTGCTCGGCATCAATGCGACGATGTTTTTCGTTGAGATGACCGTGGGTATTTTGGCTGACTCTACTGCTTTAATAGCAGACTCTATGGACATGCTAGCGGATGCCGTTGTATACGGCATAGGTATTTATGCTGTGGGCAAATCTATACTTCACAAAGCCAAAGCTGCGAAAATCAGTGGTTACTTTCAGCTATTGCTGGGCGTAATTATTCTTATTGATATTACCAGAAGGTTATTCTTGGGCAGTGAGCCTATCTCATCACTAATGATAGGAATGGGGTTCATTGCACTAATTGCAAACGTCGTTTGCTTGGTGATCATTCGTAATCATAAAAACGACGAAGTACATATGCGAGCCAGCTGGATTTTTTCGGCCAACGATGTCATCGCCAACATGGGTGTCATTATCGCCGGAGTTTTAGTGGTATGGCTTGATAGCAGAGTACCGGATTTGGTTATCGGCTGTATTGTGTCGATTGTCGTGCTGCGCGGAGCGTGGATGATCCTCAAAGATGCCAAGCAGGAAGTACTTAATAGCGAAGTACAGAAAGGTAAAGCGGGTGATCCACTATGACATACAACAAAGCGGTTAAGCCACATATCGATTCCAAATTAACAGATTACTCAGATGCAATGTCTAACAATAATGAGAGGCAGGCATTTGCAGCGCTGGAGGATGCGCATGTAATTGGTCAGCACTCTACTTATTATCATTGTTTAATTCATTGTAAAATGCTGCGACACGGTCTTCTAAACAAAGATTGGAGAGCCGTTTTTGGACAAGTAATAAGAATAGTTGGTGCTGCAACCAAAACAGCTATCGGCCTTGTACCTAAAGGGAATACGGGTGGCACTGACATCAGCCCCTTTAAGCGACTGCCAATCAGTGCTGAAAATCAAGCGATATTGGACAAAATCAACCATGCATAATCATAACCACAGTCACAGTGATAACAGCGCATCAAAACGTATTGGCTGGGCATTTTTCTTGAATGTCGTGTTCACTATCATTGAATTTATCGGCGGGTGGCTGACAAACAGCACGGCTATTATGGCCGACGCAGTGCATGATTTGGGCGATAGTTTATCCATTGGCACCGCTTGGGGCTTAAATAAACTCAGTGATAAACAAGCAACCAATACATTTTCCTATGGCTATAAACGCTTTTCACTTCTTGGTGCATTGATTAACGGGTTAGTGTTAACGACTGGCTCAATATGGATCTTATTCGAAGCTATCCCAAGGCTTTCTGCACCCGAAATGCCGCAAGTCGAAGGCATGATACTCCTGTCAATTTTTGGCATCGCCGTTAATGGATTTGCTGCGTATAAACTTAGCGAAGGGAATTCCTTAAACGAACGTATTTTAAACTGGCATTTGCTTGAAGATGTTTTGGGTTGGGTGGCAGTGCTGATCGTATCGATCGTGCTGATGTTTAAGCCATGGCCAATTTTAGATCCTATCTTATCCATTGGCTTCACGTTATTCATTTTATTCAATGTAGTTAGAAATCTAAAAGAAACCTTATTGTTATTCCTGCAAGCCACGCCCGATGCTAAGCAGATGGAGGAAGTGCGTAAAGTACTCATGTCATTTGATGATGTGGCGGATATACATCATTTTCATATCTGGTCTTTGGACGGTGAACATAGCGTCATGACGGCACATGTGGAGTTGAAACAAGATGTTTCGGTTTCTCAATTGAGAACACTTAAAGACGAACTTCGCCAAGGTCTTGATGAGTTTGATTTTGTGCACACTACCATTGAAATTGAATTTGCCAATGAAGATTGTCGTGATGAGTAATGTAATGATTGAAATACTTTGTTTAGGTTGGTCGATTGGTCTTAGTTCGATTACCTGTTAATATGAAAAAGATGAGAGTAGATAGATATGTTTAGTGTAAGGGTGACAAGTTACCTGCTGATTTCGCTGATTTTGTTTCAGTCGTTTTCTGCTGTCGCCAATACATTGGATTCTCATACTGTCGACTCACAACATCTAAATGAAATACACGAACATCAATTGGGCGATAACATCGCTACTGAACATGCGCAGGTTCAACTAAAATCTAGCGAACAACCTGATGCTGATAACGTCCCCGTAGATAAATCTCACAATCCTGCTGATTGCCACCACTGTGGCCATTGTCACGGAACCCATGCTCAATGGATTGTAAGCACCAATGGTATCGAACTCGATTCTGTTGCCACCCATCACAATTTCTATTACTTATCAAAAGTAATAGATGCACCGATCACGCAATTACTACGCCCACCTAAAGCATAACCCTGAACTAATCAAACACCGTTCGCCAACAGTTTGGCGATATATATTTTTTTGATAATTTAGGAATAAAACAATGATGCATTTTTCATTGAGTCGCCCTATGCGTGTGCACGCTTGGGTGATTTTCACGATGCTTGTTCTTTTGACAACACACACCGTGGTAGTAGCACAAACAAACAGTATCACCAATCGCGAAATGACCTTGCAAAGCGCCATACAGCGAACATTAGCGAATTCACCCGAGTTGCATGAGTTCACATATAGGCAACAAGCGATTGAGGGAGAAATTAAAACTGCTTCTCTCAAACCAGCCCTCAACGTAGGCATTGAAATGGAAAACTTCTTAGGAACAGGCGAGGTCTCTGGCATTAAGGACACCGAGTTGACTCTCACATTGTCGTCGGTCATTGAATTGGGCAATAAACTCAACTCACGTAAGGCGTTTGCTAAGGCGCAATCCACCTTAGTCGAAGCGCAAAAACAAGTGCACACCTTGGATGTACTGGCTGAAGTGACACGTCGCTACATCGATGTATTGGCGCAACAAGCGTTAATTGACGCGCAACAAGAGGCAGAAACACTTGCTCGATATACCTATCAGGCTGTCACAAGACGCGTGGATGCAGGTGCTTCCCCTGCATTTGAACAGAAACGCGCTGAAGCAGCGCTAGCAAGAGCTAGACTGGATGTGGTGACGGCACAGCAAACTAAGCAAGGCATGATAAATAGTCTGGCTATTATGTGGGGGGAAAAAGATCCCACTTTTACTGATGTGGAGGGTGACTTATTTGCGCTGCAATCGTCTCCTTCGTTAACCGCGCTTTTCACCACTCTATTGGACAGTCCCAATCTTGAGGTCTATACGCAAGGTTCGAGATTGCAGGCTTCCCAAGTCCGCCTTACTCAAGCAGCTAATCAATCGGATTTAAGCTGGACGGCCGGTATCAGGCGCATGAATGGCATAGATGAAACAGCCTTTGTAGCAGGCGTGAGTATGCCTCTGTTTGCCGGTGACCGAAATCTTGGCGAGTACCAAAAGCAGCGAGCAATTCAGGCACAGCTGGAACAACAAAAAGAGTCAGCGACGCAAAACCTATACCATCAGCTAAATATGGCCTTGATGGTCAGAAACAATGCGTTGCTCAATGTACATACACTGCAAAACTCTATTATCCCACCCTTAGTTCAAGCGCTGGAATTAGTAGAACAAGCCTATATCAACGGTCGATTCAGCTACCTTGAATGGGTGAGTACACGTCAAGAACTACTCAATGCCAAACAAGCCTTAATTCAATCAGCGAAGCAAGCTCATCAGCGCGGTGCAGATATCGAATCACTGACTGCACAGCCACTTGTGGATACGATCAACACCTCTTTTTCGAGAAAAACAAAATGAACAAAAATATATTAAATGAGAAGCAAAACGCTCTGTTAGTTTTCATTGTTTGCAGTGCGTTGGGATTTTTTTCAAGCACCACAATACAAGCATCAGAAGGCGAACATGGTAAAGAGGAAGCCCATAAGGATGAACGCGTATTCATGTCAGATAGCATGGCGCAAAAAATGGGCGTAATGACGCAAAGTGTGCAAACGGGTAGTCTCAATATTACCACCACTGTCTACGGAAATATCGTGACCGACCCTGCTTCACTGAGTCATGTGCGTGCACGATTCGACGGTATGGTGACCAAGGTCAATGCAAATTTAGGTAAAAAAGTTAAAAAAGGCGAGACACTGGCGGTAGTTGAATCCAACGAAAGCCTGAAAAGTTATCCCGTTGCCGCGCCGTTTTCAGGCACCGTGATTGCCAGACATGCCAATGAAGGCGAGTTATCTAATGGCCAAGTGTTATTTTCAATCGCAAACTATGATGACGTGTGGGCACAGCTTAAAGTCTTCCCACAACAGCTCTCTGATATTGCAGAGCAGCAAAGTGTTCAACTTAGTGTGGCAGGCTCATCGTTAGAAACCACTATCCAGCATATCTTACCCTCGCCAGATGAAAAACCGTATGTATTGGCGTATGCCAAAATAGCTAATACCTCAGGTCAGTGGCCGGTTGGCGCGGCTATCAAAGGGCTTGTCACAATCAACAAACTTGATGTCGCCATGATGGTGCCTAAAGCGTCGATTCAAGAGTTTGAAGGGGCTTCTGTCGTGTTTGTCAAAGAAGGTGATGAATACCGTCCCGTGCCCGTTACCTTAGGTCAACAAGATAACTACAATATTGAAGTGTTATCAGGTCTGCACATTGCAGATGTGATTGTCAGCCAGAACAGCTACCTGTTTAAAGCCGATTTAGAAAAGTCGGAGGCCGGTCATGACCACTAATAACTCAATGCTATTTACTTGGTCATGCGTCTCAGTTATTGGGGGACGAACACATGATTGAATCCATATTACGTTTATCCATAGAGCGACGAGGGATAATGCTGATGTTGATCTTCCTTGTGCTGGGCATGGGGATATTCAGTTATCAAAAATTACCTATCGATGCGGTACCCGATATCACTAACGTGCAAGTGCAAATCAATACACAAGCACCGGGCTATTCGCCTTTGGAAACCGAGCAGCGGATCACATTCGTAGTAGAAACAGCACTGGCGGGATTACCTGACCTGTCCTACACCCGCTCTTTATCACGCTACGGCCTGTCTCAGGTAACAGCGGTATTTGATGAAGGCACTGATCTGTATTTTGCGCGTAATCTCATCAATACGCGATTAGGCGCAATCAAAAGTCAGCTACCAGAAGGGTTAGCGCCTGAAATGGGACCTATCGCTACTGGGTTGGGCGAAATCTACATGTATACCTTGCGAGCCAAGCAAAATGCGATGCAAAAAAATGGTGAGCCTTACAATGCAATGGCGCTTCGCGAGATACACGACTGGATTGTAAAACCGCAGCTCGCACTGGTTAAGGGGATCACTGAAGTCAACGCCATTGGAGGCTATGTTAAGCAATACCATGTGAATCCTGAACCACAGCTTATGCTGAATTTTGACATTAGTCTAAGCGATATCCATCGTGCTCTGGAGCGAAACAACACCAATCAGGGGGCGGGGTTTGTTGAGCGAAATGGGCAACAAATACTGGTGCGCTCACAAGGTCAACTTCAAACACTTAGCGATATCGAAAATGTGGTAATAAAACGCATTAATACTGTCCCCGTTGCGGTGAAAGACATTGGCAGTGTGGCTATTGGTAAGGAGCTGAGAACTGGTGCGGCAACGCAGGAGGGTGAAGAGACCGTTTTAGGTACAGCAATGATGCTAGTCGGCGAAAACTCACGAGCCGTTGCTCAATCCGTAGCCAAAAAGGTGAAGGACATTCAATCCAGCTTGCCTGATGGTATTGTCATTGAGCCAGTCTACGACCGTACCCTACTGGTCGATAAAGCTATCGAAACGGTTCAGAAGAATTTAGTGGAAGGTGCGTTATTAGTCATAGTGATCTTGTTCATATTGCTTGGCAATATTCGCGCCGCGCTCATCACTGCGGCAGTTATACCGCTAGCGATGTTGGCGACCATCACTGGGATGGTCAATACCGGTGTGTCTGCCAACCTAATGAGCCTTGGGGCATTGGATTTTGGATTAATTGTCGATGGTGCGGTGATCATCGTAGAGAACTGTATCAGGCGGTTATCCGAGTCTCAGAAACGCACAGGTGGAGTCTTGCCACTAAAAGGGCGGCTAGAACTGGTTTTTCAAGCGACCAACGAAGTCATTCGTCCTAGCTTATTCGGTGTATTGATTATTACTGTCGTGTATATCCCGCTGTTCTCATTGACAGGCGTTGAGGGCAAGATGTTCCAACCAATGGCGGCAACGGTCATCATGGCGCTGATAGCAGCGATGCTGTTCTCCATTACCATTGTACCGGCGGCAGTCGCGATGTTTATGGCAGGTAAAGTCAGTGAGAAAGAAAGCTTCATTATTGTTGCAGCTAAATCCGCCTATCGTCCTATCATTAATCTTGCACTGAAATTACGCTGGATAGTGCTTTTCGGCTCAGTCGTGCTGGTAGTGGGCAGCTTATGGTTGGCAACGCGATTAGGCTCTGAGTTTGTTCCCCAGCTTGACGAAGGAGACATCGCACTGCACGCCATGCGAATACCGGGCACAGGTATTGAACAAGCCGTCGCAATGCAAAAAACACTTGAATCTACCTTGATGGAATACGAACAGGTACTCACAGTGTTTGCGAAAACCGGTACCGCAGAAGTAGCTACCGATGCGATGCCGCCCAACGTAACCGATACCTTTGTGATGCTAAAACCACGAGCGCAATGGCCTGATCCTGACCTATCAAAAGCTGAATTCGTGGAAACCCTTGAGCGAGACTTACAAGCGGTGACAGGTAATAACTATGAGTTTACCCAACCTATCCAAATGCGCTTTAACGAGTTGATTAGTGGGGTAAGGGCTGATCTTGGTATAAAAGTCTTCGGAGATGATTTAACCACGCTTGTTGCCTCTGCAAACGACATCTTAACAGTTTTGCAATCAATTGACGGCGTGGCGGATGCACGACTTGAACAGGTCGATGATATCCCTATCTTCACTATTAACCCCAAGCCAGTCGAGTTGGCACGTTATGGATTGGACGTCGCCGATTTACAGGAGTGGTTGGCGTCAGCTATCGGAGGTAATACCGCAGGCTTAATTTTTGAGGGAGATAGACGATTCGAGTTGCTTGTGCGATTTGATGAAGGTATCCGCACAAACTTAGATGCCATTGACAGCACTCCTATTATTACGTCCGATGGGGAATTTGTGCCGTTATCAGAAGTCGCTACGCTGGGTTATTCGTCTGTTCCCAATCAAATCAGTCGAGAAAACGGTAAGCGCAGAGTCGTGGTTACCGCCAATGTCAGAGAGCGCGACTTGGGGAGTTTTGTTGACGAAGCCAAAATCAAAATAACCGAACAGGTAGCTCTACCAGCAGGCTACTGGCTGGATTATGGCGGCACGTTTGAACAGCTTGAAAGTGCCAGTCAGCGACTGTCTATCGTGGTGCCGGCCACGCTTTTCCTGATACTTGTGTTACTAGTGGTGGTGTTTGGCTCATTTCGTGATGCCTTGATCATCTTCACTGGTGTGCCTTTAGCCTTAACAGGAGGTGTTTTCGCACTCTGGATGCGTGACATGCCACTGTCTATATCTGCCGGAGTCGGGTTTATTGCGCTCTCTGGCATTGCGGTACTAAACGGCTTAGTGATGTTGTCATTTATTAAACAGCGAGTACTAGAAACAGGTGACTTGATTAACTCAATCGTTGATGGAGCTATCACAAGATTGCGTCCGGTTCTGATGACGGCACTGGTAGCAAGTTTAGGTTTCATCCCCATGGCACTGAATGTCGGGACTGGCGCTGAAGTGCAAAGACCGCTTGCAACGGTAGTGATTGGCGGGATCATCTCGTCCACCATCCTAACATTGGTCGTTTTGCCTATTTTATATCGGATGATGCACTCGAAATTAACTAAGGAGTGAATGTTGGGCACCGTATTGCAGAAAATACGGTGCTCTTCGTCTGGAAATTTAAAACAACTGAAAATGATTACTGAACTGTATATTCACCAATAAGAAGCTGATTGTCCGGAATACTACAATTACCACCAATTCAATCAAGGTCGAATGATGATCTGCAAATGACACAAATTTAACAGTCAGGTCTAACGTTCGACTGTCCGCTTATAGGCTCAAAGCAGACCGTCAGAGAATTTCTGCTCAACAACTGCAATTGGCACAAATGCGACTATCAGAGAAAATTGAGTCATTAATAAGCTCAAATCAACGTTTTAATCTCTAAAGTGATAGCTTCTTGTTAAGTTAAGAAAAGGATAGAACTTGGTTTCATGTTGGCAGTCTGTTGATCGTGCGCTTTACGTCCTAAGACACTTTACTCTTAGGCGTTATAGCCATATTTGAGCCTGTTTACGGTATTTTTAATTAATTCACGGCCAGCTATAGTATCTATAAATGTTAAAGGTTTTTTAGAGTCGAATTGGAGTGAAGGGATATTTAACCAAATATTAAAACGTTCTATATTTTCAAAGTAATCAAGACAAAAAGAACAGACTTTTGCAATTTCAAATGCATTTTCACTTAAAGTGGTATTTAAAGGCTTTAATTCTTTTTTATAGCGTATATATGAGCTATTGCTGGTTCTAATAGCTGAAGAAAATGCTCGTATATCCCAGCCTAACTCTATCCTTAAATGCTCAGCATTTTTGATATCTACACCTTGATTTATAAAGTTAACTTTCTCTAGATGGCTTGAACCTTCACAGATCTTTCTATTGGTTAGAATCTCTATAAAGTCTATTTTTTTATGAATTTTTGAGAAGCTATACATTGCAACTCCTTAAATTAAGTTATATTTCCTCGTGCAACTGAAATCGATGTTACCTGTAAAGTTCTATTTGAGGCCTTAAATTCTAGCGTAATTCACTTAACCCTAAAGCAATAGCCTCTTGCTGAAAGCGGCCTGATATATTAATAATTCGCTCATAAGCACCGGTTAAAAAATGTTCCTCTGTCGCTTCAGGCCTATTGCTCATACCTGGCTGCTCAAAAAAGTCAGCAAAGTTATCAAAATCGAACTGGGTTTTGGAAGGTTTTTTACTTTGTTTATTAAAAGTAATATCGCTTGAATTTTCATCTACGGTATTATTTCCAGCAACAGTTTCAATCTTTTCAAACTTAACTACATCAGCTTCAAATGGAACATCTTGATTAACCCTATACGCATACTCTAAAAGCTTAGGTTCGGCGGGCATGTACATAATAGCTTCTTGGTTTTTAGAGTTTGTTATCCTCAATATACGGCCCAATATTTGTCTAAAATGCATTTCTGTTTTTATGTTTGTAAGGTGACAGCAAACCTGTAAACGAGGGATGTTTGTACCTTCGCTAATCATACCAACAGAAACAATCCACTTAGTTTGTGCATACCTAAACTGCTGAATAATACTTGTAGGTTCATTTTCTCGGTAGGTTACAACAACGCTATCCTCGTCAAAGTAAGTTCGCATTAACATAGAGATTTGACGGGCATGCTCAACAGACGATGCAACAATCAACCCCGCTGCATCGGGGTTTTTCAATCTGATTGAAGCCAGCTTTTTTTGAGCGGAAGAAATCATGTATTTTATTACCGCTTCATTTTCAATAATTTCTTGATAAGAAACGCCAGAGTCGCTTAATAACGCTTTAAAGCTGTTAAATGTCTTGGTTTCAGCGTCATCCACAACTGTAATACGGCTATTATCAACAGCTACTATTTGTGGAACCCGACAAACATTATCTCCAATAGCCTCAGAAAGCCCGTAAACGTAGTCGCACGCTATTTTATTGTTAGGCTGTTGATATGATGAAAGAACAATAGGAGCAGCGTCAGAACGCCAAGGAGTGCCTGTTAAGGCTAATGTGTACTGTGCTTTATTTTGAATGTTAAGTATTATCTGCTCACCCCATGCATTTGCATTGTCAATATTAGAACCTGCACAATGATGAACTTCATCAAATATTACAAAAACACGGTATCGTTCAAATAACTGCCAAAAGTGCATATCTAAATACTGTAAGCTTTGATATGTTAAAGTTCTGCCTTTAGAGCCTATAAGTCCATCAAAACGTTCATTCGTTTTTAGTTGTAAGCTTTCCTTAAAATCTTGAGATACAATTGAAGACGGTGAAAAGCAAATAATCAAATCGACTATGTGCTTTTTTAATAACTGGTGAGCTAATTCCGAAGCCATCAAGGTCTTACCTGCGCCAGGAGTCGCTAAAGCTAAAAAGTGGCTATTACCATTCTGGTATTGTGTAAGTGCTAAATTAATGCACTCTGCTTGCCATAGTCTTAGTTTCATATTTTCTCTAATGCATTGTTTTGCTGCAGTAAGCCTTCAATTGCTCTAATTTTGCCAAGTATTCTAGTGTTGTTGTCCCTAGCTTTGTTGTATTGTGGCTGTAGCTCATCTACTAATTCGGGCGATTCTAAGTAAAGTTCTTTATATGCCTCAGACTCCCCCATATTCAATAATAACTCTGCTTTGTAATGATTTAACTTACTAAGCAGAAGTGCGCGTTTATCATCTACTTTTTTTGCAATAGAAATAGGTATAGAGCTAGCTAATTTACTAATAACTTCAATGTTAAAGTTTTCTGTTTTATTGAATCGTGTAAATCCTTTTTTATTCGATACCAACTTTTTCAGCCAGCCTTTTTTAACAAGCTTGAGGAGTTCTGCATATATACTTCGCCTAACTATTGTAGGTACCAAAGAAGTATCGTTTTTTAATGCTAAGTACGCCGAGCGTACATCACTAGTTGTAAAGTTATCAAAATTTGATGCAACAATAATTTGAGCTACGAGAGGGTCAAATTTCAAAGTAAATCCTAATAGACTTCTTATAATAATGGGTATTATAGGGCGTGGTAGTAAAGCGCTCAACATGAAAATCTAATCATTTTTCCTTGAGGAAGATCAGGTGAGTGATTTAGTTAAAAATTTTGGTGAAAAGCTACGAAAAAAACGCAAAGAAGCAGGTTATTCGCAAGAAGGTTTTGCCACTTATGTCGGTATAGAGCGCGGTAACTACGGAAAAATGGAAAGAGGTAATGTTAATATTAAGCTCGAAACCCTATACAAGTTAGTAAATGCGCTAGACTGTGAATTTGAAGAGGTGCTACCGACAAGACAAAAGTATAAAGCCGAACTTTAATAAAATGCTTTATTTTGGTAGAAGCTGTTTTATATTACTTGATAAATCAACTTCACGCATTTCGCGTATTTTATTGCCTTCTTTACGAGCGATCCATAAAGCCTTCCGACCAAGAATAATTGCAAGCATAGGAACATCTGCTACCAGATTTTCTTTCCATGATTGTTTATCCAAAAATGACGGAGAGGGGTGGTCCTCTGGGTGTGTATGCCACTCTCCAATATATTGTTGAAAGCCATTTGATGAATAAAAGCACTCAATAACTTTGCTCTGGTGATGCTTCCCTTTTCTATCAACTCGATACCTACTTCTGATATCTCCAGTATTGGGCACTGATAAGTCGCATATTATTAGATGTGAACCTCTTCTTTCACCAACTAATACACCTGCAGCCTCTAATGAGGTAGGAGTTAATTGGCGATAATCTAGCATGGTATTAAATACATGCTCTAAGATAACGACAGTATTACCAACTTCATCCTCAAAAACTAATTCACATACTGTCTTCATAACAAATAGGACATTCTGGTTGCCTTTTTAATATTCTTCGTTTGCCGGTACGAAACTGCTCATCTAAAATAAACTCACTATAGCTCCAAGGTAAACTACTCTCTAAAGTATTCAAAACTGCCTCTTGAGCAATTGCTGCAGTTATATGGCTCACTGAAGCATCATAAATTGTATATGTATTACCACAACTTACTTTACGTGCAGACTTATCAATAATGTTAGAGGCAAAACGTGTATCACCATTTCGTTGGTGGATAGTCTTGTCTATAGTCATACACTTGTAGCAACTATGACCTATATCTACAAGCACTTTAGAAGCGCGCCCATTTCCGTCATTAAATGCATGTATTACATTCGGTCTTTTTAGCTGTGGTAATAACCTAACTACATGCGAAAGCCTTTTTGAAAAAGGAGGCCGACCAGTTGCATCAATAATAATATCGTATTTAGATAAAACATTTTCATTTAATGGAAACGAACTAGCAAAACCATGAACTGATTTTACAGTGTGTATTGACTGAGTTAAATTGTTGGCTAGTTCCACAGCTTTGTTTTTTCCAAAGCTAGAGGATGTTAATACGTGCCGTGAGAAGTTGTGTGGCATCAAAATATCATCGTCATAAAGATCAAATTGCTTGTTACTACAACCTGCACCATTTCTAATTAACAAACTAGCTAAGTAACCACCAATAGTGCCGCATCCAATAAGGGCTACACGCTGAGAGTTAAGTTGAAGCTCTCTTTTTTTATCTCGACTTTGTAGCGTTGTTGTATCAGCTTTAATAACAGAAAAACGTTTGAAGTGATTACAAAATTTATTGCTGCGTACAACAGCTAAAAGAGAGTTAAAAGAGATCTTATTTTTTTTCTTTTTGTTAGCCCTTCTGTTGAAGTCAAATGCTTGTACATTTAGTTCGATATGAACCGCAATCGGATCTTGCTTATCAATATCAAGTAACAAAATATGTTTCTTTTCTTTCTTACTCGTTAAGCTATATATTAGATGATCGCGAGCACTACAATTAACCTCCTCTAGCCAGTTTATGAGGTGTCCCAAGTTATTTGGGGGCCAATTTATACCAGCTAGTTTATCGGGAGATACCGAAACATAATGAGTTTTTATTCCAAAATTATTTTTATTATCTATCTTTAATTTTCTTTGTGATAACCATTGATTTAACTCATGGTCCTCAAAATATTCATCGGGCTTTTTATTTCCAATGTTTATAGTAATGAACTCATAATCGCCCACACTTTTTTCATCGACGGATGTACACTGAATAGTAATGAAATTAAAAGATTTATCTCTATGACTTAATAAATATAAAAAATTATCAGATGGCCAATATGACACAAACTCATTTTCAAACTCAGAATCACTCTCTGATTGATTTTGAAAAGATTTAATTAATGTTGATTGGATTTGAGAATCTATATTTTTGTATAGGGTATCCAGATCATTAGGGTCCCAGTCAGCCTCTTTTTGTTCGACATAACATAAATACCCTTCGTGAGAGATGTGTGGAATTAGCTTGTCTTTGTATATATCAGGCATACTAATAACGTATGCTGATGGAAGTTTAATATGTGGATCATTAGGTATAATCAGAGCAATGATAAAAAGCTCACCATTTACTATAAACTCCTTAATATAAGCACCATTATTAAGATTAAAGGGCTTTCTAATTAATTCTCGAGAAAGCTTCCTTGAGTTTACAAATTGAAACTCTAGATTTAGTAAAATATGATGAACTAGTTCCATTTATAATTTATCCACTAACCATTGTTGTGCTTATTTTCGCAGGTGAGTTTGCTTGAGCCGGTTCAGATTCAAATGCTAAAGCGGCAGCTTTTACTTTTATTAAGCTTATATTTTTAACGCGCTCTCCAAAAACTTCTGAGAGTATATTCAATGCAGATAGTTTTGTTTCAGCATTTTCAGCTTTAGAAAGCAAGGTAGATAAATCTTCCAGTTTGCAAATGATATTTTTTTCTCTGTCGTTGTGCTCTGATTCAGGCGGAAAAAGAGGTCTTTCGTCTGTATCATCAGGGCTCTCAACTCCCTTTCTGAATTCGTAGGGAAGGTTTTCTGCAACAATTTTAACCACTGAAGCAATATCGCTAGTGTCATGAGCTTTTTTATTAAGCACTTCTACCGTCGCTGCCATTAAACAAATAGAACTAGGTCCGCCTAAGTTCCATTGAGCATCACGCCAAGCCTTCATGAACCTACAAATATCTCGAAGATGGAACCCTATACGTCGACACTCTCCAATAAACCAGTCCTCAACAACCTTAGGATCACTATTCATCCACTTTGGGCTTCCAGGCTTGTCATCTCTTAGTGCTAGATTTACACAATCAGAGTCTAGCCTACGGTATGATTCTTCATCTTTTAAATTAGCTTTAGATTCAATTATTTTACGATTAGAATCCATTGAAAGCATAGACGCGGCCTCTTTCTGAAGAAATTGCTCCCGTGGTATTGCATACATAGGGACATCAATATGGGTACGTTTGTCAGTAATCTTTATACGTCCACATGTTCTTTTAGCTTCAAATTTCCAACCTCGGTTTTCATTTGCTAAAGATTTGAGTGCACTATCAACTAATAAAGTTAAAAGCTGATGTCCAATCTTTGGCTTTGATTCAAATATAGGCATTGGTAGATAAGTACCATCATCAATATCCATTTCTTGACCAGGGTGAAATGGCTTATTCAGAGTTTTATATTGGAAGCTTCCTTGCGTCATGAATCTTGGTTTTAATTGTATAAATTCTTTGAGTGTTTCAAGATCCATTTCGTTGATTAGTTCAGCAACAGTATTTTGCTCTTCGGGTGATAAGTGTCGAATAAAAGTACTTTGCAATTTGAAGCTAACATTATTAATAGTTAGATTGTTTTTAATAATTTCTTTCGCAATTGCGATTGCCTCATTAAATACTAAGGTAATACGTTTTCGGACAATGTGACGTAATTCTTTAAGTTTCGTTTCTTCTTCATCAGACAGTACAAGTTGACCAATCAAACCTGTTTCTCGGTTGGTGTAAAATGAATGTAGGTTCCACATAGCTATTTTTTCCTTCTTATATATGGTTTTTTAAGTTTTGAATGGGAGTGCCTGCTTTAAGAAGAAGTTTCTTAAAGCAGAGTTTTTAGCATATTCTTCAGTAACCAGTTGTTGGCCTCGTGTAGCAAGATTGTCTAGCGCGGACCTTGATGAATTATCTAATGTAATTTCACTAGCTGCTTCATTTGGAATCTTGCAGTCAAGTTGAACTAGGTTTTCAGCACAACCTTTTGCAGTAAGTTCTCGATTGAGCATGTATTGATGAAGTAATTGATTCGATGTCATTGTTGTATGAACTAATTTCTCACCAGTTCCCCATAATCCCCAGTATCCTTTTTTTCTTTTGGAGAATAAGGTGTCTGGGCTTATTGCATATTCTTCCCCCATTGTTCCTACATTTAAAATATTAATATTAGAATGAGTTGCGTCAGGAAAATCTGATTTCATATCTCCAAAAACTTCATGTAAACCAATAAAACTAGGATTATTAGCGACTAAACCTCCATCTGCAAAGTAGGCACCTAAATCTGGCCAAAAATGTGGTGCAAAATAAGTTGGGGCAGCTGACGTAGCCATTGCGGCATCAATTAACTTTAGACGACCATCTCTTGTAAAGTTTGGATTGTGCGGAGTCTTAAAAAATTGAGGGCGACCTGTTGATAAGTTAACGGTAGGGATCATAACTCTTCGAGTTAAATCACTAAACTTAAGGTTTTCACCGATCATTTTAACTATTGTTTCTCGGAGAGGATCACTTTTGTATAAAGGTGCTATTAATCTTTTTATAAATTTAATTTTTGTGTCAAAGATTTTGTACTTTGGAAATATATAGCTGCCACTATCAAAAAATATTTCTTTCAATTCTCGTGCGGATTTCCCTTGGGCAAGTGCCAGAGCAAGAATTCCACCGATAGATGCACCCGTAATTAAATCAAAATAGTTTCCAATTCTGACATCTGTGCTTTGAGATTTATCTTCAATAATTTGTTCTAACTCAGCTAAAACACTAATTGTAAAAAGCCCACGTATACCTCCCCCATTTAGACTCAAAATTTTAATTTTATTTTCGTTTTTATTTACTTCCACGTTTTCCGCCTGTCTATTAGGAAAGCATATCCGATGTACTAGTTCTTAGTTGAAATAGTAATTTTGAACTCGATATGGACATACTTAAAATTTATTTCTATTAAAAGCATTATAGGTAGCCTCTTAGTAGTGAGATACTATATATAGTGCTTTTTGATTTTGTAAATACAACATAGTGTGTTTTTTGTAATGATTCAAGAATCTTAGCATTTTTTTTTGGTTAATTTTTTACACGTTTTAGTTTGTAAGTACTTACCCTCATCTTGTGTTCTGCTTTTTAGATTCTGCATAGCATTACAGTATTAATTGTAAGAATTTAACTAATTAAATGAATAATGTTTTAGGACGTTACAGATGAGAGCATTTTAGCTTTTTTTGTTAATTTAGGGTGTGAGGAATCAGGAATTTGGATTGCCGTTAAATAAATTCAGTTGCGAGAGATTACAAACTTTTAATATTGTATTGTTCTAACATTCTAAATTAAGTCTGATATACCATGTATGGTTTATGCGTAAGTTTAAAAGGGATTTTGTTACCTTGCTCTTAGGCCATTAAAGTACGGTGTGAAGAATAATTAATAGCACTCATAAACAAAAATAAAATCTAGACTTTTATATATCATCAGTAACAAGTAGACTTTATTTACTGATAAATCAAGCACATAATTTGAGGCAAATTAGAATGGAAAACTTCGAAAAACTATATTTGCGAGCTGTAGATAGAAAAGGTGGCGAACAAGCATTATTAAGTTTAATAAGTAAGCCTTTAAATGCAGATGAGCTGCGTCACATTTCTAATGATCGAGTTTTATCTGAAATGACTAAGAAGGTTTTTCAATCAGGATTTGTCTGGTCCGTTGTTGAGAAAAAGTGGGAGTCATTTGAAGATGTATTTTGGGGATTCGATATTGAAAAATTAATTATGATGCCTGATGACATGCTTGAACGTAAAGCCAAAGATCCTGCAATTATACGCAATTACAATAAGGTAAGAACGATTCGGGAAAATGCATTCATGCTAAAAGAAATTAGCGATGAATATGGCTCAGTTGGAAAATGGCTTGCTGAGTGGCCTGATAAAAACATCATTGGATTATGGGCATACTTAAAAGCTAATGGTAGCAGGTTGGGAGGCAATACTGGGCCTTATGCTTTACGTAAACTAGGTAAGGATACTTTTATACTTAGCAAAGATGTAGAAGCATACTTTAGAAGCTATGGACTAATAGATGGGGGCCTTACTACTAAACGAAGTTTAAATACTATCCAAGAAACATTCTTGAAATGGCAGTCCGAATCGAAGCTTAGTTTGCAAGAGATAAGTCAAATTGTTGCGTATTCCATAGGTGATAACCATGTTGGGTTATCCTAAATAACTCGGATTAAAAATAGTAACATTGCTTCTGAAAAATAATGTGAAATTAAATAATGCCTTCATTTTTACAACAGTTTTTGTTACTAAGGCTAAAACCGCATTAAACATGATTAGTAACATTTTAAAGAAATTCATAGATGTGATTAGAGACTTAGAGAATTATTTGCGTGCCCATAAAATTATAGACGGCGGCTTACAAACTAAAAAGTCACTAAATGCAGCCCAAGCTTTTTTTAACGAAATGCAAAAGCAAAGCGGCTTAAGTATGCAAGAGTTAAGCTTAATTGTGGCTTATGGCGTAGGTGACAACCGTGTTGGTATAAGTCAGCAATAATAGGAATTACCATGAAATTAGTGCCAAGATACACAGATATTGCGGAAAACTTCGCAATAGAAGATTTCCCTGCAAGTGTCGCCTCTCCTCAGCTATTACTGTGGAATGAGAGCTTAGCAATACAATTTAATATTAACGTTGCGGCTGATTTGCGTGCCAGCACTTTTAGCGGTAACGAAAAACAGGCGATTCCTGCAGTAGCACTTGGTTACTCTGGGCACCAATTTGGACATTTTTCACCACGCTTAGGCGATGGACGAGCGCACTTACTGGGCGCTATTAGTGATGATGAAAACCAGTTATGGGATATTCAATTAAAAGGCTCTGGTGCTACTCCGTACTCAAGAGGTGGGGATGGACGTTGTGCTCTTGGCCCTGCTATTCGTGAATACGTAATGAGCGAGGCAATGCATGCACTGGGAGTTAAAACCACACGCTGCTTAGCGGTTGTTGGCAGTGGCGAAACGGTTTATCGTAATCCGCCACAAGCAGGGGCTATCGTTACGCGTGTAGCAACGAGCCATATTCGTGTTGGTTCATTTCAATATTTAGCGACGCAAGGCGATGTTGAAGGGCTTAAAAATTTAGCCGATTTAGCTATAGAGCGACACTACCCAGAAATAACCGATACAGGTTCGCAGCGATACTTAGCATTTTTAGGCGCTGTGATTAAAAACCAAGTTAAGCTAGTTGTGAGCTGGATGCGTGTTGGCTTTATTCACGGAGTAATGAATACAGATAATACGCTAGTTAGCGGAGAGACCATTGATTACGGCCCGTGTGCCATGATGAATAGCTTTGATTTTGATACCGTATTTAGCTCTATAGACAAACAAGGCCGCTATGCATTCGGTAATCAACCTAATATAGCTAACTGGAACTGCGCACGCTTAGCTGAGAGCTTAATACCGCTTATTAGCGATGATGACGAGCAAGCGGTTTCATTAATGACGCCATTTATTAATAGTTTTGCTGAGCAGTTTAATACTGAGTTTACGGCTATGTGGGCACAAAAACTGGGTTTAAATGAATCTAGCGATAGTAGTGGCGAGTTAATAGCAGAGTTGTTAACGCTATTAAAAGATAATCAGCTCGACTACACCAATACCTTTGATGCGCTTACTGAATCCTTAAAAGGAGAAAAAAGCGTACCTGAGTCGCTAATTGAATGGAGAGCTAGGTGGGTAAGTTTAACTGACGATAATAGTTATGAAGTAATGAGAGCTGCAAATCCTCGTGTTATACCGCGAAATCATGTGATCGAAGAAATAATTGCACAATATAACGCTACAGGATCCAGCGAGTTACTACAGCGCTTTATAAAAATAGCCGGTAATCCATACTCTTACGGTGAAAAGTTATCAGAGTTTTGCTCTCCACCGACGAATGATAATGACTACCAGACTTTTTGTGGTACTTAATACTTAACTTTAAATATAACCGCATGATTAAAAAGAGTCATTTTTTAATCAAACATGCGCATATACCTAGGGGAATGCTAATTCTGGTGGTATTATGCGCACAATTAAAACCAAGCAATATTTCTTTGCATTTATAAGTGCATTTAATTTAATTGCTCTTACATTCCTTGCTAAGTACTAATTTACAAAAAACTACTATATTTATTTTTCAATAAAGTTTTAATTTCGCCTATAGTAAGTGGATGTGTGTTGCGACAAGGCATAGAAAAAAGTAATAAACTTTATTTTTCGTTAAGTATTGATTAACAAAGGCTCAGTTAGTCTATATAAAACTGATTGAGCTAGTATCGATTAGCTACAATTTAAAATTGTTCAAATGGGAAGAAAACAATGAAATTAAAATCACTTACAATTGCAATCGCGTTGGCTGCAACTAGCGCATCTACATTCGCTGCTGATAAAGAAGAAGGTTTCTACATTGGCGCATTTGGCGACTACTATGACGCATCTTGGAAAAACATGCGTGACCAAGCCGGTCTTGATGTAAACGAATCAACTGGCTGGGGTGTTGAAGCAGGTTACCGTTTCAGTGATTACTGGAGCGCACGTCTTGAATATGCAGACATGGATTTTAATGCTTTTGATAAAGTTGCTGGCAACCGTAACAATATTGATGGCGAGCGTTACGGTATTGATGCTCTTTACCATTTAGACGGCGGTCCTTTCTATGGTCTTTTCGGTATTAAAGAAATTGACGTAGTTGATGACAACACATTCTTAAATGCAGGTGTTGGTTACCAACATTTCATTACAGATGGCTTATTTGTAAATGCTGAAACAGCTGTATACCAAGGTCTTGACCGTGGTTACACAGATGTTGGCGCTAAAATTGGTATTAACTACTTATTTGGCCAAAACTCTGCTCCTGTAGAGCCAGTAAAACCAGCTCCAGAGCCTAAAGTGGTTGAAGTAGCTGTAGCTCCTGTAGACAGCGACAACGATAACATTCTTGACGCAGATGATAAGTGTCCTAACACACCTATGACTGATGCTGTAGATGGTACTGGTTGTACTTTATATGAAGATAAAGAAGTAACAGTAAGCTTATTAGTGACTTTCCCTAACAATGCTTCTGCAGTATCTACTCAATACTTAAATGATATTGAAAAAGTATCTGCATTCTTAAAAGAGTACCCAGATACAACAGTACTATTAGAAGGTCACACTTCTGCTGTAGGTAAAGCAACTTACAATAAATGGTTATCTAAAAAACGTGCTGATGCTGTAGCTAAGCAACTTGTTGCTGATGGTATTGCTGAAGACCGTATTACTACAGTTGGTTTAGGTGAAGAGCGTCTTAAAAATGATGCAAACACTAAAGCTGCAAACGCAGAAAACCGTCGTGTAGAAGCGCATATCAAAACTATCAAAAACGTTAAAGTTTTACGTTAATTAAATAGTTTGTAATAAAGACCCAGCCAAGTGCTGGGTTTTTTTATGCCTGTAATAAATTAATATTAGTTAATGGTAATGATTCTTACTTAATAAGTATTCATGAAAATAGTTTTTACCACAACCACTATTCATAGTATTTATAATCGGTATAATCAGTTGCGCAACTGGATGGATTTTCATCTATCCATAAAAGCTTTATAATTACGCGTTAGAATACTATAAGTATTGGGTAACTTATTTGCGCCCAAAGCGCTACCGGATACTTTCACGTCACCAAGAGGGCAATATTGTGCTACAAGAATATCGTAAACACGTAGAAGAACGTGCCGCGTTAGGTATCGTACCAGCGCCATTAGATGCTCAGCAAACTGCTGATCTTATTGAATTAATAAAAAACCCACCTGCAGGTGAAGAAGAATTCATTTTAGATTTGTTCATTCAGCGTATACCAGCTGGTGTTGATGATGCTGCCTATATTAAAGCGGGATTTTTAGCAGCTGTAGCTAAAGGTGAAGCTAATTCTCCACTTGTTTCTAAAGAAAAAGCGGCAGAATTATTAGGTACAATGCTGGGCGGTTACAATATCGCGCCAATGATTGACCTACTTGATGACGAAACACTTGCACCAATCGTAGTTAAAGGCCTTTCAAATACATTACTTATGTTTGATGCGTTCTACGATGTTGAAGAAAAAGCAAAAGCGGGTAATACATTCGCTAAGCAAATTATTGAGTCTTGGGCAAATGCAGAATGGTTTACTAATAAGCCAGCTGTTGCTGAAAAGATCTCAGTTACTGTATTTAAAGTAACTGGCGAGACAAATACTGATGACTTATCACCAGCACCAGATGCATGGTCTCGTCCAGATATCCCACTTCATGCTTTAGCAATGCTAAAAATTGAACGTGATGGAATTACACCAGACAAGCCAGGCGAAGTAGGTCCAATCTCTCAGCTTGAAGAATTAAAAACTAAAGGCTTACCACTTGCATATGTAGGTGACGTTGTTGGTACTGGTTCTTCTCGTAAGTCTGCAACTAACTCTGTACTTTGGTTCATGGGCGATGATATCCCATTCGTACCAAACAAGCGTGTTGGCGGTGTATGTCTAGGTAATAAAATTGCTCCAATCTTCTTCAATACAATGGAAGATTCAGGTGCATTACCAATTGAATTAAATGTTGATGAGCTTAACATGGGTGAGCAAATCGATATTTACCCGTACGAAGGTGTTGTTAAGAGCCACGGTACTGACAAAGTAATCTCAACTTTTGAACTTAAATCTGATGTAATTTTAGATGAAGTTCGTGCTGGTGGTCGTATACCACTTATCATTGGTCGTGGTTTAACTGATAAAGCACGTACATCACTTGGCTTAGGTCCAACTGATGTGTTTAAAGTACCAACAGTGACAGAAGTGTCTGAAAAAGGCTTCACACTAGCGCAAAAAATGGTTGGTAAAGCGTGTAACGTTCCAGGTATTCGCCCAGGCCAATACTGTGAACCTAAAATGACAACTGTTGGCTCGCAAGATACAACAGGTCCTATGACACGTGACGAACTTAAAGACTTAGCATGTTTAGGTTTTTCTGCAGATTTAACAATGCAGTCTTTCTGTCATACGTCGGCTTACCCTAAACCAATCGATGTAAACACTCACCATACGCTTCCTGATTTCATCATGAACCGTGGCGGTGTGTCACTTCGCCCAGGTGATGGTGTAATTCACTCATGGTTAAACCGTATGTTATTACCAGATACTGTAGGTACTGGTGGTGATTCACATACACGTTTCCCATTAGGTATTTCATTCCCAGCAGGTTCGGGTGCAGTAGCATTCGCAGCAGCTACAGGTGTTATGCCTCTTGATATGCCTGAGTCAATTTTGGTTCGCTTTAAAGGTGAAATGCAACCAGGTATCACTTTACGTGACCTTGTACATGCAATCCCTTACTTCGGTATTAAAGAAGGTTTATTAACAGTTGAGAAAAAAGGTAAAATTAACGAATTCTCTGGTCGTGTACTAGAAATTGAAGGCGTTGAACACCTAACTGTTGAGCAAGCGTTTGAACTATCAGATGCATCTGCAGAGCGTTCTGCAGCAGGTTGTGCGGTTAAACTTTCTAAAGAGTCTATCGCAGAATACCTAGAATCAAACATTGTTATGCTTAAATGGATGATCTCTGAAGGTTACGGCGATGTACGTACTATTGAGCGTCGTATTACTGCAATGCAAGATTGGTTAGCTAACCCAGAACTAATGGAAGCTGACGCTGATGCAGAGTACAAACATGTACTTGAAATCGATTTAGCAGATATTAAAGAACCAATCCTTTGTGCTCCAAATGACCCTGATGATGCACGTTTATTATCTGATGTTACTGGCGAGAAAATCGACGAAGTATTCATCGGTTCTTGTATGACTAACATCGGTCACTTCCGCGCAGCAGGTAAGTTACTAGATGGCTTTAAAGGTCGTATCCCAACTCAGCTTTGGGTTGCCCCGCCAACTAAGATGGATAAAGATCAGCTTACAGACGAAGGTTACTACGGTATCTTTGGTCGTGTAGGTGCACGTATCGAAACTCCAGGTTGTTCACTATGTATGGGTAACCAAGCACGTGTTGCAGACAAAGCAACGGTTGTGTCTACCTCTACACGTAACTTCCCTAACCGTTTAGGTAATGGCGCGAACGTATTCTTAGCTTCAGCAGAACTTGCTGCAGTAGCGGCTATTTTAGGTAAACTACCTACTCCAGCTGAGTACCAAGAATACGCAGCGAAGATTAATGCAACGGCTGCAGATACTTACCGTTACTTAAACTTCCACCGTATGCCTGCTTACACTAAAAAAGCAGACAACGTGATTATTCAACAAGCTGTATAACTTTTAGAGTTTGTTTAAAAACCCGCTTCGGCGGGTTTTTTATTGGCTAAAATAAATATTAGATAGTTCATGCTTCTTTTTTTGTATTATTGTATTAACTCTAGTCTTAAATTGCTTTTAAAGTAATTAATCGCGCAAAAATTCCTATCAAAATGCATTAAAATCCTTATCAATATTCTCATTATTTTAGGCGAGATTTTATGACAGCATTAAACAACCAGAATTTATTGCAACTACGTTTTGTTAACCAAGCAAATATTGATTTGGTAAAACCTTCTTTTGATAACCTTCCTGCAAACCTTTATGCAGATGGTGCCTTTCGTAAACGCCGTTATTCAGTAGTAAAAATGCAAAATGGTGAAATAAAGCTACAGCAAGCCAAAGCATTTGTTCAAGATGATTCAATTAATACTTTTCAAGGTAATGTAGAGCGTACTTACGAAAATTTAGAGCAAAGTTTACTTGAGTCAGAGGGCATGAAAAGCATTGTAAATGAGTTTCGCCAACTTACCGGTATTGATGAAGAACGTAATATTGAAATTCATCAGTTCCGCATGCTTGCGATTGATAGCGATACACCTGCAGCGCCAGAAGGCGTGCATCAAGATGGTTTTGACCATGTATGTATATGCGGTGTTTCTCACGAGAACTTAGAAGGTGGCGAACTGCTTGTATACGAAAACAAGCAAGCTGAGCCTTGTTTTAAAATGGAAATAAAAGACGGCATGTTTGCATTAATAAACGACCGTCAAGTGTGGCATAACGCAACACCTATGAACAAAATTGATGCTAGCAAACCAGGTTACCTGGATTGTTTTGTATTAACGTCTTAAGGAAGTTAGGCATGAACATAACGCAATTACGTGAGCAGTTTCCAGCATTAATGCAGAACGTTGATGGTAAATCGCCAATATTTTTAGACGGACCAGGTGGCTCGCAGGTACCAACATCGGTGCTTACTGCGATGACAGCTTATTTAGGTCATTATAATTCGAACTTAGGTGGCGCGTTTTTTTCAAGTGATAAAACGGTTGAGTTGATGGCGAATGCGCGCCAAGCCGCTGCTGATTTACTTAATGCACCTAGCTCACAACAAATTGTGTTTGGTCCAAACATGACCAGCCTTACGTTTAGTTTTAGCCGTGCAATTTCACGCGACTGGCAGGCTGGCGATGAAATAATTGTAACCAATGCCGATCACTTCTCGAATGTATCGTCGTGGCAACAAGCTGCAGAAGATAAAGGCGTTAAAGTCAATACGGCTTTAATTAACGAAGCTGATTGCAGCTTAGATATGGTGCAATTTGAAAGCTTATTAAACAGCAACACTAAGCTTGTAGCGGTCACTTATGCTTCAAATACCACAGGTTCAATTAATAATATTAAACGTATTGTTGAGCTTGCTCACGATGTAGGTGCACTTGTTTATGTTGATGCCGTACATTATGCACCGCACGAACTTGTTGACGTGCAAGCACTTGATTGCGACTTCTTAGCGTGCTCTGCGTATAAGTTTTTTGGCCCGCATTTAGGTATGGTTTACGGTAAAAAAGAACATTTAGACGGGTTTACGCCTTACAAGGTTGAGCCAGCTAAAGACGTAGCACCAGGTCGCTGGGAAACCGGCACGCAAAGCTTTGAAGCAATGGCTGGTTTTATCGCAGCTGTTGATTACATTGCGGCGATTAGCGAACTTGATGATAGCCATTCACGCCGCGAAAAGTTAAGCGTTGCTTTTGCTAAAACTAAGCAGCACGAAATGGCGCTTAGCGAACACTTTTTAACGCGCTTAGTTAATTATCCACGTATTAAGTTATTTGGTATTGATGATTTTGATCGCCTTAATGAGCGTACACCTACTTTTGCTTTAATTTTTAAAGGGCTTGAGCCGCGCGCCGTTTCAGAATTTCTAGGTAAGCAGCATATTTGCGTGTGGGATGGTAATTTTTACGCGCAAGGGTTGTGCAAGCAATTAGATGTGCTTGATAAAGGCGGTGTAGTGCGCATTGGTTGTATGCACTACAACACCATTGAAGAGCTAGATCAGTTGTTTAATTTATTTGATGAACTGCTTGGTTAAATAATACTGATTTTTGGTGCGCTAACTCTTAGGCGCACCATATATTTGTTCTGCACGGTTAAACAGTACCCACGAGGTTAAAATATACTTATCGTTTGATACTGGCTTATTGCCTCTATGAGTATGTGTAAAGTAGCCAGGTGCTATTACCATAGTGCCTTTTTGAGGGGCGATTTTACGGTTTTGATAATAAAACTCTGTTTCACCACCTTCTTCTACATCGTTTAAGTAAAACATAAATAACAACACGCGATGCAAAGCTTCATTGTGCTGTAGCTGCGGATAAACTTCACTATGCCAGTAAGGATAGCCACCTTTGTTTACTTCGTATTTTTGCGCTTGAATATTACCAAGTCTAAAAATTTGCTGAACTAGCAAAGGTAATTGCGGTTTACCCACTTCTTCAAAATTTTCTTGGGTTAAATCGACTACTTCGCCTGTTTTTGGATGATAAACCTTTAAGCCAAACGCCCCAATCATCATAAAAATATGCTCTTCAACATACTTAAAAACATGCTGTGCAGTCGTTTGTTGTATATGTTTTAATTGTTGTGCATATTCGGGGTGATTATTTAAGTGTAGGTCGTGGCTGTCTTTTTTCTTTAAGTCGACACCGCCCGATGTTACCCCTTGTCTTACATGCGGGCTTTGCGCGAATGTGGAAATAAATTCATCGCAAAACTCATCGCTTAATGCGTTATCAATAACGCGTATAAAGTCCGTCATGGTTTACCTTTATATAATTATTATTGGATTTTTATGTTTATTGAAAAAGTGATGCCGCGCTTTAGCGAAACAGATGCACTCGGACACATCAACAATACCGTACTCCCTGTATGGTTTGAAGTCGCGCGTGGACCTATTTTTAAGTTTTTTACACCAGACTTAAATCCACATGATTGGAAATTGATTATCGCCAAAGTTGAAGTGTCGTTTGTAGGCGAATTATTTTATGGCCACGAAGTGACAGTTAAAACCTCTGTAGAGCATATAGGCACTAGCTCTTTTACACTTAGGCAAGAAGCATGGCAACACGATAAATGCTGCGCAATAGGCAAAGCTGTGATGGTGAGGTACGATTTTATTGCTAAATCAAAGCAAGCGCTTAGCATTGACGAAAAAACGGCGCTTAACGAGCATATTTACCAAAGCAGTTAACTTTACGAGGCTTATATTTTACATAAGCCCATACTGAGCTGAATTATTGTAAATATATGATGGCAGCTGTAAATTTTTGTCGTGATTTTTTAACGCATTTAGATTGAGTTACAGGCTTCAATTATATACTATTTATATTATATATTGTTGCGCCGTTATAACAGGAAATGTTAATTCGGTAATTTGATTGGAGAATGCGTGTGACATCTATTGCCAATAACCAACCTTTACAAGTTATTCAGCTCAGTGATGGTCAAAATTTAACAGCTGAAATTTTGCCATTTGGCGCAATAATAAAAAGCATTAAATTCAAAAAACATGAAATGACGCTTAGCGTTGATGACCCGCAATACTATCTTGAAAACCCATTTTACTTAGGCGCAACTGTCGGTAGATACGCTAACCGCATTGCTGGTGGACGTTTTAGTCTATCGGGTACTGAATATCAGTTAGATACTAATAACGGACCTAATAGCCTGCACGGCGGCGTTAAAGGCTTTAATAAAGTACTTTGGCAAGTAAGTAAACAAACTGAAAGTGAAGTTGAGCTTTATTATTGCTCGCCCGACGGAGAACAAGGTTTCCCCGGGGAGTTGCAGGTTTGGCAAACGATTAGCGCTAAAAACGGCGAGCTTACTCTGCACTTTAAAGCGATAACGAATAAAGAAACGCTCGTTAACTTTACTAACCATTGCTACTTTAATCTTGATGGCAGTGAATCAATTAATGAGCACCTTGTTCAAATTAATACCGATCGTTACCTCCCTATTGATACAACTAGTATTCCACTTAATGAACCCGCTTTAGCTACAGGCACCTGCTTTGATTTTACTAAGCCAGCTCAAGTTGGTGAGGCCTTAAGCGCCGTTCACCCTCAGCTAGAAGCTGGTAATGGCTTTGATCACTGCTATATTTTCAATGATGACAGCAGTTTAAAAACGATGGCTACATTAACTTCGCCACACACGAACGTTAGTTTAACCCTTAAAAGTACGCAGCCAGGCATGCAACTTTATACCGCAAACTTTGTAGGTGCGCCTTTTAAAGCACGGCAAGCTTTGTGTTTTGAAGCGCAAAATTGGCCAGATGCGCCAAACCGGACAAATTTTCCAAAAGCTAATTTATTGCCGGGAGAGGATTACGAACAGGTTATTATTTACTCTTTTTCTGAGTGAATACAGCATTCTAATGTTAATTTAAAGAAAATTAAAAGCAAAAATATAGTGATTAAATGCTATCCATAATTCAGGAAAAGGTTGCACTTTTTGCTGGTTTAAAGTATTTATAATATAAATAGTATTTGAAACTATATGCACTACCACAACGACACAACGACTACACACAATCAGGAGTTTTTAAAAAATGATAATTAACAATAAGTTATCGTTCAACAAGAAAACCGCGCTCAGTATTGCTATCACTGGTATATTGGCAAGCGGAAGCGTTGCAGCTCAAGGCGCTGAAGGCAATACGCCTACAGTAGTAAATGAAGATGTTGAAGTTATCGCAGTAACGGGTATCCGCAGCAGCTTACGTTCATCAATGTTAGATAAAAAAGCATCTAATGTTGTTACAGACGGGATTAAAGCAGAAGATCTTGGTAAATTTCCTGATTTAAACGTAGCAGAGTCTCTGCAACGTATTACAGGTGTAGCAATTGACCGTAGTGGTGGTGAAGGCCAAGCGGTAACTATTCGTGGTTTTGGTCCACAATTTAATACTGTACTTGTTAACGGCCGTCAAATTGCGACAGACAGTGCAGGTCGTGAATTTAATTTTGATGTATTAGCGGCAGATCAAATCACCGGTGCTGATATTTATAAAAGTAATACAGCAACGCTTCAAGAAGGCGGCATTGGTGGTACGGTTAACGTAACTACTGCTCGTCCTTTTGACTTTGGCGGTTTACATGTTTTAGGCTCTGTTAAAGGCATGTACGAAAGCTTATCTGAAGAAGTATCTCCATCAGCATCATTTTTAATAAGTAATACGTTTAACGATGACAAGCTAGGTGTGCTTTTTGCCATCACTAATCAACAACGTAAGCTTCAAAATAACCAAATTTTAACGGCAGGTTGGCGCGGCGGCCAAACAATTTCTAACCCTACTGATGGTGTACTGTTTGAAAATGCATACATTCCACGTAACTGGGATCAAGTCGTTGATGAGCAAGATCGTGAACGTACAAACGCAAGTTTAGTGCTTCAATATGCACCATCTGACGATGTTACAATTACTGTTGATGGAATGATTTCAAAATTTGAAGTTGATTCGTCAGTGCGTGATTTAGCATCTTGGTTTGAACCAGACCGTGTAGGCAGTGCAACAATTGATGCTGAAACAGGTACGCTTTTAACTTTCTCTCAAGATGTAGGCCTAGGCGCACCAAGTGGCGACCCTGCAAGTGACTTTGTATCGCATACACGTAACTCACGTGATGTAACTAACAAAGCATTTGGTATCAATGTTGATTGGCAAGTAAACGAGTCACTAAAAGCAAAATTTGATGTATCTCGCTCAACAGCTGAAAACGACCGTGCAGGTAATGATCGCTTTAACGTTGTAGGTATGATTAACAGCTACAGCTTTGACGGTACTGGCAGTATTCCTACCGTACAGCATGATGGCTTTGAAAATGGGTCATTGCCAGATCCAAGCCTAGCGCGTCTTCACTACAATGAAATTGGTAACCAATTTACTGATGAAGATGAAATCACTGAAGTAAAAGCCGACTTTGAATACGTACCAGATAAAGGTCCAGTAGAGCGTATTAACTTTGGTGCTTATCGCCAAGAGCGTGAAAAATCTAGCTTCCAAATTTTTGGTAGCCAATGTCAATTTTGTGGTTACGGTACACAAGCACCGCTTGATGAAATTGATTTTGAAGCGTACACAGCGAGTAACTACTTCCCTGGTTTAATCGATACATTTTATAGCTACGATGGCGATAAAATGCTTGATTACTTAGCGGATCAAGGTTTCCCAGTAGAGCCAACACTACAAAATAACCGTTACACAATTAACGAAGACATCACTAGCTTATACATGGACTTTACGCTTGGTTTTGACCTAGCAGATATGCCAGTAACCGTTAATATGGGTGCTCGTTATTCTGAAACTGATATTGAAGTTGCTGCAATACAAAGCTTTATTAGCGATGTAGTTCCAACGTCAGATGCGACATTGTTTGCTAATGTATTTGGCCCTGCGACTAATATTGAACAAGGTACTAGCTACTCAAACTTACTACCGTCTTTCAACGTTAAGCTTGAGCTACAAGATAATATGATTTTACGTTTTGCCGCGTACGATAGTATTACTCGTCCAACTATGTCTCAGTTATCTCCAGCAACAAACTTTAACGAGCCACGTCGTCAAAACTTAACAGCAAGTGGTGGTAACCCAGCGCTAAAACCATTCCAATCAGAAAACTGGGATATCTCTTACGAGTGGTACTACAACGATGCTAACTTATTTAGCTTTGCTGTATTTAGTAAAGAAGTTGACGACTTTATTGTTACGTTAACAGGTGCTGAAACATACGATATGACAGACCGTTCAGGTCCTGATTTTGCGTGTACTACATGTACAGACCAAACAGATGACGAACTTATTGGTAGCTCAGAAGTTTACACTGTAAGCCGTCCTCAAAATGGTGAGTCTGCAACTGTAACCGGCTTCGAAGTGGGTGTTACTCACATGTTTGAAAATGGCTTTGGTTTTATCGCTAATGCGACTGTTGTGAATAGCGACATTAATGTAGGTGATGATACAACTCAAACATTTGCACTTGAAGGTTTGGGCGATTCACAAAACTTAGTATTGTTTTATGAGCAAGACAACTGGCAAGCACGTGTTGCATTTAACAACCGTGAAGGCTTTTTACGCTTAGTTGATAACGGCTTCAATGGTGAACCAGTGAACGTAGAAACGTACGGCCAGTGGGATATTAGTGCAAGCTACGATATTAACGAAAACTTCACTATTTTTGCTGAAGGCATCAATATCACTGAGGAAGAGTTAGTACAAACAGGTCGTTTTGCTAACCAAATTTATTCAGTGGAAGATAATGGCTCACGTTACGCGTTTGGTATTCGCGGATCGTTTTAATTAATGTTTGAGGCGAATTTCTCGCCTCTTGTTTCATTGCAGCACATTAGTGCTAATACCAATTAGGTTAATTTAACAGTAGTGTATATTAGTTAACCTAATTGGCTAAAATGAAACCACATTAAATCCAAGTGCCCTACCGGGCATTTGTTGTATAAAACGTTATCAAAGATACTCAAAGAGTAGTCCATTATGAATAAAACAATAAAAACAATCGCAGTAATTGGTGGCGGCACAGCAGGATGGTTGAGCGCTGCAATTATAGCTTCGTATCACCAAGGTAAAAATGGTGATGGCTTAAAAGTGATGTTGGTTGAATCGTCAGATATTCCAACAATTGGTGTAGGTGAAGGTACCTGGCCCACTATGAAAAACACACTTCAGCAAATAGGTTTGCGTGAAGTTGATGTATTTAAAGCCTGTAACGCTACCTTTAAGCAAGGTGGTAAATTTGTAAATTGGACGCACGGCAACTACGACTTTTACTACCATCCATTTACTGTACCGCTAGGCTACGGCCGCATAGATTTAGCCCCTTATTTAGATAATGTTGAAGATTTTGCACAGCAAACTAATTTTCAACATGATATTTGCGAAGCAAGCTTAGCCCCAAGAGGTATAGCTCAGGGTGAATATCAAGGTAACTGTAATTACGCTTATCACTTAGATGCCGGCGCTTTTGCAGAAATGCTTAAACAGCATTGTAAAAGTAAGCTTGGCGTAGAGCATATTGTTGGTACTGTTGATCAGGTAAAACTTGATGACGATGGTGCAATAAATAAGCTTACTCTAAAAGATCAAACCCGCATTATAAGCGCCGATTTATTTATAGACTGTACTGGTTTTTCATCATTGTTATTAGGCCAAGCGCTCAAGGTACCATTTAAAAAAATGGACCACGTGCTATTTAACGACAGCGCACTGGCGATGCAAGTCCCTTACGATGAAAACGATGACTCCTTAGCAAGCCATACCATAGCAACAGCGCAAAACGCTGGATGGATATGGGATATAGGTTTAACGCATCGTCGTGGTGTAGGGCATGTATATTCAAGCAAATTTTTATCAGACGATGAAGCAGAGCAAAACTTACGTAACTATTTAGGTGATGCTGCAAACGGCTTAACCGCCCGTAAAATTAGCTTTGAGTCGGGCTACCGTGAAAAGTTTTGGCATAAAAACTGTGTGGCTATTGGTATGTCAGCAGGGTTTGTAGAGCCGCTTGAAGCAACCGCTATTATGCTTGTTGAAATTTCAGCACGCTTTGTAGCAGAGCATATGCCAGCAGATACACAAGTAATGCCTATTGTAGCTAAACGCTTTAACGAGCAAATGGACTACCGCTGGCAGCGCATTATCGACTTTTTAAAGCTGCATTACATGTTAACCAAGCGCCCAGAACCTTACTGGCAAGCACATGTGCAGCCCAATACTATTCCACAAACCCTGCAAGAAGATTTACTTCTTTGGGGAAGCCGTGGCCCGCTTATTCAAGATTTTCATGGCGCATTAGAGTTATTCCCAGCCGCCAGCTACCAGTACGTTTTATATGGCATGGGCTTTAAACCAGATTTTACTAAACAGGCTTATTTGTATTCACAAGACGCGCAAGCCAAACAAATAATTGAACGTAACAGCCAGCTTACACAGCAGATGTTGCAAACTTTGCCGCCACACCGCGCTTATATTGAGCAGTGGTTAGCGGCTAACCCAGTTTAAGGATGTGTAACTATGGCTATTAGTGAACTAGTAAACACCAAACATCAAACATTAAAAATTAACCCCAATGCAGCCGTTGAATACGCAAAAACGCAGCATTTAGTTAATTTAAGAGCTAACGAAGTGGCAAAAGCTGCATGCGACTTACCTCTATTTTTAGCGCGAAATACGCAAAACGGCAGTTATACCGTATCGGGTTTAACAAGCTTTAGTGCTGGGCAAAGTTTATTGGTTAATAACGACCAGTGGCAGGCGCTTTACACACCGGTATGTATACAAACTCACCCTCTTTATTTAATGACCCGTGAAGCAAATAGCAGCGACTACTTTATTGCGATTGATGATCAAAGCTCAGCCATAAACACCGAGCAAGGTGAGGCACTATTTGATGCTAAAGGTAACCCAAGCTTATTTTTAAATTCACAGCAAAAGCTACTTGAGAGCGATTTAAAAAATGATTATCAAACGTATCAATTTACTCAAGAAGTAGCGCGCTTAGGGCTTATTAAAAACATAGATATTGTATTGCAGTTTGAACAAGGCGAAACCCAAACTATTCAAGGTTTGAGCACCGTTGATGAAGACAAACTGCAAACTTTAGATAGCGATACCGTTGCAAACTTACACAAGCAAGGTTACCTAAGTGTGCTTAACAGTATGCTTATTTCACTGTTTCAGTTAAATGCATTGGTAAAGCTGCACAACCAACGTCCCGAACTTATGCCTTTAAAGCAAATTAAGTTAGAACTAAGTCGAGATGCGCACGCGCTGTAGCGTGCACTTTTTTATTACACAGACATTGCGCGTAACGCGCAGGAGACACACACATGTCAGACAACATTTTACAGCTGGTGGTTTTTGTTTTTGTCACCGCTTTAATCGGTGGCCTTACTTATTGGAAATGCCGAGGCCAAAATCGTAATAACGGACAAAGCCAAACCAAAGAGTATTTTTTAGCGGGCGGTGGCCTTACTTGGATGTTTGTTGCAGGTTCAATCACATTAACTAATTTAAGTACTGATCAGCTTGTAGGTATGAATGGCAACCAAATGGCTTTGCTTGTTTGGTGGGAGCTTGCAGCAATTATAGGTTTGATTATTTTAGCCAAAGTGTTCATTCCTGTTTATTACAAATACAATTGTACTACCACCACAGAGCTTTTAGAAAAGCGCTATAACAACAAACATATTCGCGCTGTTATTGGGGGGTTATTCTTTTTAGGTAATGCACTTATTTACATGCCGGCTGTAATTTATTCTGGTGCGCTGTTTATGCAAACCATGTTTAAGGTTGATATTCCCCTAATGTATATTGCCACTGCATTTGCCATTGTAGGTGCTATTTATGCGTTTTTTGGTGGTCTACGTGCAGTTGCAGTGTCTGATACTTACAACGGCTTACTGGTACTGGGTATGGCTGTTTTAGTGGTGTTTTTAGCACTAAATGCCATTGACTATGACTTCTCGGGCATTCCAGAGGAGCGCTTAACACTCATCGGCGATGCTGATTCACCTATTCCATGGCCGACACTTTTAACCGGTATGATCTTTATTCAAATGTATTACTGGGGTACTAACCAAACAATTACGCAACGAGCAATGGCTGCTCCTAATGTTAAAGAAGCGCAAAAAGGTATATTTGCAGCTGCGGGTATTCGTTTTTTAATCGTCCCTGCAATTGTGGTATTACCGGGTATTATTTCGTTTAAACTTTACGGCGATATTGGCGACGCTGCTTATGGTCGAATTGTAGGTGATGTAATGCCAGCATGGTTAACCGGTGTGTTTGCAGCGGCAATGGCAGCCGCTGTACTCTCTACTTACAACAGCTTATTAAATTCAGCTACAGCACTATACGTGTGTGACATTCACGAAGCTTACTTTAATAAAGAGCCAAGTGTTGTAAAGCTAAGTGGTTACGTAACATTGCTACTAACAAGCTTAACACTGGTACTTGTACCAATTTACCAGCAAGCAGACAGTATTATTAACTTGCTACAGCAATTAAATGGCTTATTAAGTATGCCTATATTCTCAATTTTTGTAGTGGGCTTATTATTTAAAAATGTTGATGCACGTGCAGGTATTGCAGCAGTAATTTTAGGTGTTGTAATGTACGGCATGCTTACGTTTGCAAACTCGCCACTACATACTGACATTCATTACATTCACTTAATGCCAATTACACTGATTGTATGTGTAGCTTTTGCATTGATAGTAAATAAAGTGGTATTTGGTTTGAATGCGCAGTGGGCAGGTAAAACACCGGCACTTGATGACGCAGGACAAGTACAAGTACAAAAATAGATTGTAAATAGTTTAAGCTGACAAAATCGGTCATGGGGCAACTCTGGCCGATTTTTTATATATATTAAAAGCAATAATAGAGCTTTAAAGTGAGGGTTGGTTTAATACTTTTTATTACAGTGGTACTTCCAGTGAGTTTATCTGACTATTTGCGATGTAAAGACTATCAAAACCTAATTTGTATGATATATACTATTATTGTTGAGTGTCACCATCTGATAGATTGTGGCTCAAGCAAAGAGATACATTTAGTAAATAGTGTAGCTTACTAATTTTCGTTATATTTATAACTCACACAATGAACAAGAGGATAGGAAAATCATGGCCGACACTAAATCATTTTATCGATTAGACAGTGTAAACAGCACCGTTATTTTCGATTGCCAGAGCAAAACACCAGCGTTACTGTACTTTGGTAAACGCCTATCTGAGCAAACAACAGAAACAATGCTTACTCAGCTTGCTACCCGTCAAGAAGTAAAATGTGCCGTGGTTGAAGAAGCGCCTATTTCTCTATCTCCTTTATTAGGCGAAGGCTTTACTGGCGCGCCAGGGCTTGAGCTAGTAAATGATTCAATTGCATGGTCAGTTGGGCCAGAGCTTCAAGAAGTGCGTCAGCCTTCAAGTGCGACTGTTGAGTTTGTAAGTGTAGATAAGCTTCGTGGTATTGAAGTCGTGCACAGCATTACGCTTGACAACAACAGTGACGTACTAAGTGCACACACTGTATTAACTAATTTAGGTGACTCACCACTGAGCGTTAATTTTTGCGCTGCGCCAACATTTCAATTGCCAGATAGCGTAAGCAAAATAGTGAGCTTTGAAGGTCGTTGGTCAAACGAATTCCAGCGTCAATCTGTTGATTTAGTGCTTGGCAGCTTTGTACGTGAAAACCGTAAAGGCAAAACATCACACGATGTGTTTCCTGGTTTATTAGTGCATAACGAAAATGCAGGCGAGCAACACGGCGAATGTTACGGCTTTCATTTAGGTTGGAGCGGCAACAATAAACTACGCGCAGAGCTTCTAGCTGAAGGTCGTCGTTATGTACAAATGGGTGAGCTATTACTTCCTGGTGAGCTTACGCTTGCTAAAGGTCAAACGTATCAAAGCCCGAGCATTTATGGCTCGTTTTCAAGTGAAGGTTTTAGTGCACTTTCTCGTAATTTCCATCGTTTTGTTAAAGCTAATTTACTTAGCCAAGCACAGTGTGAAAAAGCGCGCCCTGTGCATTACAACACGTGGGAAGGTATTTACTTTGATCACGACGTAGACACGCTTAAGCAGTTAGCCGACAAAGTAGCGCCGTTAGGTATTGAGCGTTTTGTACTTGATGATGGCTGGTTTAAAGGCCGCCGTGGCGACAATGCAGGCTTAGGTGATTGGACTGTAGATTACAAAATTTACCCAGATGGCTTATCGCCAGTCATTGATCATGTAAACAGCTTAGGCATGGAGTTTGGTATTTGGTTTGAACCAGAAATGGTAAACCCTGATAGCGATTTATACCGCGCGCATCCTGATTGGGTATTAGGCTCTCAAAACAACGAACAGTTAAGCTTTAGAAATCAGCTCGTACTTGATTTAACGCGCTCTGAGGTTGTTGAGTACCTATACAAAGCGATTGACGATATTTTAGTTGAATACCCAACTATTAAGTACATTAAATGGGATATGAACCGCGATATTAACCATGCGGGTAATTTTGATGGCAAGCCTGCTGTGCATCAGCAAACATTGGCACTTTATCGTTTAATTGACCGTATTAAAGCGGCGCACCCTGGTCTTGAAATAGAAAGCTGTTCGTCAGGTGGTGCACGTGTAGATTACGGCGTACTTGCACACACAGACCGTGTATGGACGTCAGATTCAAACGATGCGCTTGATCGCCTTGAAATACAGCGTGGATGTTCGTTCTTTTTCCCATCGTCGGTAATGGGTGCACACGTAGGCCCACGCGATTGTCATATCACAGGGCGTAATGTAAGTATTGAAATGCGTGCTGCGGTATCAATGTTTGGCCACATGGGTATCGAAATGGACCCACGAGAGCTGACCGATCACGAATACAATGCACTTAAAGCGGCAATAGCACTTCACAAAGAGCATCGTGAATTTATTCATGCTGCCGATTTATACCGCCTAGATAGCGACGATTTATCAATTAACTTTGGTTTAATCGATGAGCAAAAAACAAAAGCGTTATTTGCTTATAACAGCGTTCGCGAAACACCGCGTACAGCGCCTAATAAGCTTCGTTTTGTTGGCTTAGATGCCGATGCGCAGTACACACTTAATTTAGTGTGGCCGGTAAATTTTGAAGAGTATCGTCCATCTTCTATTGCTGCGGTAAGTGGTCAAACATTTACAGGTGAAGCGCTAATGCAGTTTGGTTTACAAATGCCAATATCATTCCCGCAAACATCGCTTATATTTGAGCTTAACAAAGCTTAAATTGAACTAAGAGCAGTAAAGGGCGCTAATCGCTTTTATGCTGCTCTATTTAGATATCAGCAGTCAGCTCTATATTGTTTAGAGCTGACTTTTTTATATCCTTAGTAAGCTAATTTAGTAAATTAACTTAGTAAACTCAAAAGTATAGAAAATAAAGTGGTTACGCTTGCGCGTAATTTTGCTTGTTACCCAACCAACGTTGAATTAGTGGGTCAACAACCTCTGGATGTTGCTTAAGCATTTGTTGTGCAATTGGCCTTACTTGATTAAGTATGTGCTTATCACGAGTAAGATCGGCAATTTTAAACTCGGCTAACCCTGTTTGTTTTGTACCGAGTACTTCACCAGGGCCACGAATTTCTAAATCGCGCTCTGCTATCACAAAACCATCGTTACTATCGCGTAGTACACCTAATCGCTTTTGAGCAGTATGAGACAGTGGTGCGTGGTATAAAAGCACGCAATGCGATGCCGTAGCGCCACGGCCAACTCGCCCACGTAACTGATGCAGCTGTGCTAAGCCTAAGCGCTCAGGGTTTTCTATAATGATTAAGCTCGCATTAGGGACGTCTACACCAACTTCAATAACCGTAGTGGCTACTAATACGTGTATGTTTCCTGCCTTAAACTCGCTCATAATGGCTTGTTTTTCAGCTGATTTCATTCGCCCATGTACTAAGCCTACGTTTAGCTCTGGTAGCGCTTCTTTTAACTGCAGTGCGCTGTCTTCGGCGGCTTGGCATTGCAGTACTTCAGATTCATCAATAAGTGTACACACCCAATAAACTTGGCGGCCTTGCTCGTTACACGCTAATTTAACGCGGGCAATAATATCGTCTCTGCGAGTATCAGGAAGTGCCACTGTTGTGATTGGCGTACGCCCAGGTGGCAGCTCATCAATCACAGAGGTTTCTAAGTCGGCATAGGCGGTCATAGCGAGTGTACGTGGAATGGGTGTTGCGGTCATGACTAGTTGATGAGGGTAACAATCACCAAACTTACCTTTTTCACGCAGTGATAAACGCTGGTGGACACCAAAGCGGTGTTGTTCATCAATAACGATAAGCACTAAGTTATTAAACTTAACTTCATCTTGAAATAAAGCGTGAGTACCTACAATCATTTGCGCTTCACCAGAGGCTATTTTTTCAAGTGTTGCTACGCGCTCTTTGCCTTTTGTTTTACCGCCAAGCCAAGCAACTGTTATACCTAGTTGATTAAACCACGTTGTAAAATTAACACCATGTTGCTCTGATAAAATTTCAGTAGGAGCCATTAAAGCGACTTGAAAGCCCTGCGCAATGGCTGTTAGTGCACTAAGTGCTGCTACTAGGGTTTTACCTGAGCCTACATCGCCTTGTACTAAACGCATCATGGGATACGCGTGTTGCATGTCACCTTTAATTTCAGCAACTACGCGGTTTTGCGCATTTGTGGGTGCAAAAGGAAGTTGCTCTAAAAATTGGCTTTCTAATGTGTTTACCGGATTTAATGCCACGGCTTTAACTTGTTGCCCTTGCTCTCGTACTTTTAATAAGCTGAGGTTTTGAGCAAGTAACTCCTCAAATACAAGGCGCTGTTGAGCAGGGTGAGTACCTTGCTCTAATGCAGTTACATCAACATCATTTGGTGGGCGGTGCAGTAATAATAGTGCGTCACTTAGCGGCATATTTGATGGCTGCCACTGTGAAGGCAGTAGTTCTTCTACTGAGTATTTATTTAGTAAATCAATAGCCTGTTCGCTTAAAGCTCTAATCGATAGTTGCTTTAAGCCTTCGGTTGTTGAATAAACGGGCGTTAATGTTGTCGCTACCGGCTGCTCGTTAGAGGTATCGCTGATGCTGTATTCAGGATGACTCATTTCAAAGCCAACACGGCCACGGCGCACTTCACCAAAACAACGTATTATTTTACCAGCGCTAAATGCGTTTTTTTGTGCGGCGGTAAAATTAAAAAATCGTAGTGTTAGCCTGCCAGTACCATCATTGATTTGGCAAACAAGCATGCGCCTTTTTCCAAACGTGATTTGGCTTGTTTCAATTGTTGCTTCAACACTCACGTGGCTATGTAGTGACAACTCATTAATCGCGTATAAGCGAGTGCGATCTTCGTAGCGAAGTGGCAAATGAAAAAGCATATCTTGCACAGTTAAAATACCTAGCTTTAACAAACGCTCAGCCATTTTTGGGCCGACCCCTTTGAGCTCTGTAATTGGGTATTGATTTAAGCTAGGTTTAGACAAATTATATCAATCTTATTATTTGTGAATAAGTTAAGTGTACTTACAGAGCTTTAGTCCATCAAGTATGTTTTAAAGCTTGCCAAAATTGCTCGTCAGCGACTATTTCGCCGTTTTCATCAAGTGCAGGATAAGGTAATTTTTTTTGTTTACACTGCCTTGCGATAATAGGGTGGCAGCCTTCAAAGTAAAGTGGATGTTTAACTTCGGCGCTCAACATATCCCTATTATATAAACCAGCCAGCTCGCGTTGGCGCTGTGCTTCAAATAATATTAGCGCAGCAGCAACTGAAACATTTAGCGATTGCACCATGCCTTGCATTGGAATAATAATATTTTGATCGGCATATTCTAGGGCTTTTTCTGAGATCCCCGTTTTTTCTTGTCCAACAATAATAGCCGTTGGCTTGGTGTAATCTACTTCTCTAAAATCAACGGCATCTTCTGATAAGTGAGTCGCTAATATTTGTATTTCTGGATTGCGTTCACGCATTGCAGTAACTGCATCATCAATATTTCTATGTAAGTGCGTCTCTAGCCAGTTTTTACTGCCACCTGAGGTGTTATTTGTTAGCCATTTTTGCTTTTCAGGCCATACAGCATGTACGTGATGGCAACCAACCGCATCAGCACTTCGTACTATTGCAGATAAGTTATGGTGTTTGTGCACGTCTTCTAAACACACGGTTAGGTCTGTTTGACGGCGCGAAAGTACGTCTTCGATTCTTTGGTAGCGAGTTTGCTGCATGGTTATCCTCTTTTTTCGGCAATTATACGAGATTTTTGCAGTTAAGGCATTACCGTACGGCTAATTGGATTTTGTAGAGAAATAAGAGTTTCTGTTGATTGAATGGCTTCTATTGCCTGTATTTTATTAATCAGCACATCTTGTAAGTGATCAATAGATTTTGTCATTACCTTTATAAATATACTGTAGTTACCTGTTGTGTAATAAGCCTCTACCACTTCCTCCAATGCTTCTAGCTTTATAAGTGTTTGTGGGTAATCACGTGCGTTATTTAAATTAATACCTATAAAGCAACACACATCGTAGCCTAACTGTTTAGTATTAATCGTTAATTGGGTGCCTGTAATGATCCCTGCTTGCTTCATTTTTTCAATTCTTACGTGAATTGTCCCTGCGCTTACATTAAATCTTTTTGCTAATTCGGCGTACGCAGTACGGGCATTTTCCATTAATGCATGAAGTATCTGTTTATCGAGATTATCGATTAAATAATTTTCCATTATATTTTTCTCATAAAATTATCGAATATATGATTTTTATACCACTTAATTGATGGTTTTAATATGTTAAAGCTATTTTTGTTATGGGATATTGAATTAATTAATCAAATCGTTACATTAACCTCATTAAAGGCGCTCATTAGGGTGCTTTTTATCAATTAAGCAAGTAACAATAACTGGGAATGAGGCCAATTATTATGAGTTCACACTATGTGCAGCAACAGCAGCAAATAAGTAAAGTTAAGCAATTTTTTTCACAGCAACTAGAAACCCAACTTGGGCTGGTTGAGGTTCAAGCCCCTATTTTGGCTAAAGTAGGTGACGGCACGCAAGATAACTTAAGTGGCCATGAAAACGCAGTTGCTGTAAATGTAAAAGCGATTACAGATAGCCGCTACGAAGTGGTGCATTCATTGGCTAAGTGGAAACGTAAAACACTCGCAACTTATGGCTTTGGTGTTGGTGAGGGTATTTACACTCAAATGAAAGCTTTGCGCCCAGATGAAGATTCATTAAGTCCTATTCATTCTGTATATGTTGATCAATGGGATTGGGAAAAAGTAATTAACGAAACCACAGAGCGTTCGCTGGCAACACTAAAGCAAACTGTTCAATCTATTTATAAAGGGATAAAAGAGACGGAAGCTTTTGTAAGTGAGTCTTATGGTTTGATGCCTTTTTTACCGGACGACATTAAGTTTGTGCACAGTGAAGAGCTACGTAAAATGTACCCTGACTTTAGCGCTAAACAACGCGAAAAAGCCATTGCACAAGAATATGGTGCTGTATTTTTAATTGGTATTGGTGGCGCGCTTGGTGATGGCAAAATCCATGATGTAAGAGCCCCAGATTACGATGATTGGTCTACGCCGACATGCGAGCAATACATGGGTTTAAATGGTGATATTTTAGTATGGAACCCAGTACTTGAAGACGCCTTTGAAATTTCATCAATGGGTATACGCGTAAGTCCTGAAGTTTTAAAAGCGCAGTTAAGGGTTACTGGAGATGAAGAACGCTTAGAGTTTGACTGGCATAAAGCGCTACTACAAAGTAAATTTCCGCAAACAATTGGCGGTGGAATAGGGCAGTCGCGCTTGGCTATGCTCTTGCTACAAAAGCAGCATATTGGTCAAGTACAAGTGGGTGTATGGCCGCAGCAAACACATGCTGAGGTAAGCGGTTTACTTTAAATGTGAATAAATTTGAGTGCTCAATAGAGCACTCAGTTATTAGCTTGTTTTGAACTCTATTTCAATTTTGTTATTCAAAAGCTTAACGTTGCACGGAGGGTAATTGCGGATTGTTTTAAGTACTTTATCAAAAATATGAATCTCTACACCTGAATGCAAAACAGAATTTACCGCTAAATTAGCGTCGTTAAGTAAATCGTGTAAGTCGTGATCTAAGTTTGAAAGACGTTTTTCTAATTGCTCCGCCTGCTCACAATAATGCTTTTGAGTAGCACCAATTTTAGTAATTAATAGTTTTTTCTTTTCGGCATCTTTCACTAAATCAGTTTTTTCTAGTGCTGCTTGCAACGTGTCTAGCTGTGCATCTGTTTTAGCTAAGTCTTTAAAGCAATTATCAGTATCAGCGGTTATTTCGGCGCCAGAAGCCGCTAGGTTAATAATCATTTTAGCGCCTGATTCATTCCCTATTTCGCCAGCAATGAGGGTCGTTGCATCGAGTATTTCGCCACCAAATATTTTACCCTTAGGTAAGTCGGATTGACCAACTTGCAGTAAGCGTTTAGCTTTCATTACACAGTGGCTTGTTTGGCGATCAATAAAAATATTATTTGCTTCTAGGTAGCAATACTGTGAATGGGATACGTGAATATCACCTTGTGCAATAAGCTTACAAGACAGTGATTGTTCGTCGGCTTTTTGATGGCCAATAATGCCTTGTTTAACGGTGATGTTTCCGCCTGCGGTAAGCTCTCCTGATTCAACAGTGCCAAATATAGTAATATCGCCTTTGGCTGTTACTTTCATTCCAGGGTCTATATTACGGGTAACAATAACACTGCCTTGAAAGTCAATGTGGCCGCTTTTTACGTTTACATCTGAAATGGTAAAAATATCGTCGACACGCATACCATTATTAATTTCAACCGGAACACCCGCAATAGTAGAGACTAGTTCAAGCGGATTCAGCTTTGATATTTCGGTGCCTTCGCCTGCCACTAATTGTTTATTTTCTCCGGGTTTTGCGGGCAGTATGTCACCTATTACGGTAAAGCCTTCTTTACCAGGAGTTGCTGGTTGTTGGCGAATAAGCACAGAGCCTGGTTCTACACTTGCAAGCTTGCCAAAATCGCGCATATCCACGCTGCCATCTTCTTTGAGCTTGGGGGTTTTTAAACGGTCTTTTAAAGTCTCTACGGTTGTTATTAGTTTAGTAGCTAAACCATCACTTGGTAGTCTGCCTTTAGCTAATACTCCCTTAACGACAGAACCCGGTGTATGATCAAACTGTTTTTGCAGTAGCAACTCTAAAAATGCTTGCTTATAGCCACGCACAATTCCTGCTTTAACGAGTTGTTTTTTTGCATCTTCTAAACTTAATAATTTTCCGCCTTGGGCAAGGGTTAGCTCGCCAATGGCCAGCATTTTATCGTCGCTAATTGTTACATTTAAAGTGGCATTGTGTTTTGTTGCTACAACCAGAGTGTGTTGTGTGTTTTCGTTTTTAAAAAAATCATTAATAGCGTCATGATCTATTTTGCAGTCGCAAAAAGCTGACTTTTCGAGAGCCTCTAAAATAAATGCAGCGCTGGGAGGAATATGTTCTTTTACATCAAGTAAAACATTTCCATTGTTGGCAAGCTTAAACACGAGTTAATCCTTTTTTACTACTTAAGTTAAGTTTGTTTTTTTAAACACAACTACAGATTGCTAGAAATTTACATTTGAGTCAAGATGTCACAGAGAACGAAGTGCTAAGAGGGAAAGAAAGGCTATAGAGAGGCTCTATAGCCTGTAATACTTAATTGGTAGAAGGAAGTTCCATTATTCCATCTATTTCAACTTGTGCACCTTTTGGAAGTGCACGAACACCTAATGCAGCTCTCGCTGGGTAAGGTTGCTTAAAGTATTGGCTCATAACTTCATTTACAGTCGCGAAGTTAGATAAATCAGTTAGGTAAATATTTATTTTCACTAAATCTTGAATTTGCCCGCCAGCTTCTTCACATACCGCAGTGATATTTTTAAATACCTGATGCGTTTGCTCACTAAAGTCTTCTGAAATCATTTCCATCGTTTCTGGCACTAATGGAATTTGACCAGATAAATAAACAGCGGTGCCTACTTTAACTGCTTGGCTGTAAGTGCCAATGGCAGCAGGTGCTTTGTCGGTAGAGATAAATGCTTTATTCATGTGTTTCCTATTTTACTTTTTACGATAGACTTTTTGTACATCAGGCATAACGCGAATGCGGCGCATAATGTTAGCAACGTGGATACGGTTTTTAACGGTAACCCCTAAATCTATCACGTATAAATTACTTTCTTTTTCATCGGTGGTAATTTCTACAATATTGGCTTGGGTTGTAGTAACAACATTGGTTAATTTAGCCAGAGCCCCTTGATGATTAATAATTTCAACTCTCAGAGCTGCAATATATTCTTTCTCTGGGTTATCGTCCCATTTTACAACTAAGTATTTAGAGCGCTCATTTTCCCAGCCACGGATGTTTTTACATTCTTGGCGGTGAACGGTCAGGCCCTTACCTTGGCTTACATGAGCTGTAATAGCATCGCCAGGTACAGGTCGGCAACACTTAGAGTAATTAACTAGCATGCCCTCAGTACCAATAATGGTCGCTTTGGCTTGGCTGGTAATATCAGTTAAGTCGTCACTGTCATTTTGTAATAGGCGTTTGGCAATTAACATGCTCATTAGGTTACCAGAGCCAATTTCTACAAGTAATTCAAGGAGCGTTGTTAGTTCGTGCTCCTCAAGTACTCTCGCTATATTTTCATCAGCAATGCTATCTAGTTTGTTTTCACCTAATGCTGAATCAAGTAAGCGGCGCCCTAAAAGCATAGCTTCTTCATGATGCTGGCTTCTAAGGTAGTTACGAACGCCCAAACGCGCTTTACCAGTAACAATAAAGTTCAGCCATGTTGCATTAGGGTGGGCACCTGAGCTTGTTATTATCTCTATAGTTTGCCCTGTATCTAAGGGCCTACTTAAAGGGTGCGGCTTGCGATTAACGCGCGCGCCTACGCAGGTGTTGCCTACATCTGTATGCACGGCATAAGCAAAATCGACTGCGGTAGCACCCATCGGTAGCTCAACAATACGCCCATCTGGTGTAAATACGTAAATTTCTTCTGGGAATAGCTCAGTTTTTACATTTTCAATAAATTCAAATGATGAACCCGCACTTTGCTGAAGCTCTAATAAGCTCTGCATCCACTGGCGAGCACGTTGCTGCGAAGTATTACCTGCACCATCACCTGCTTTTTTATACATCCAATGCGCCGCTACACCTTTGTCGGCCATATGATCCATATCGTGAGTACGAATTTGAATTTCAACAGGTATACCGTGAGGACCAACTAATGAAGTATGAAGCGATTGGTAACCATTCGTTTTTGGTACTGCAATATAATCTTTAAAGCGTGTTTCAATAGGTTTATAAAGACTATGAGCTACACCTAATACACGATAACACGTATCCATAGAGTCAACTGCAATTCTAAACGCGTAAATATCCATAACTTCGTTAAATAGCAGTTCTTTATTAAGCATTTTTTTATAAATACTATATAAATGTTTTTCACGGCCTGACACAGTTGCTTTAATGCCTGATTCTTCAAGACGTGCTTCTATTTCATGTTGGATATTAGTAATAACTTCTTTGCGATTACCGCGTGCTTTAGCAACTTCCGATTTAAGTGCGCGATGACGCATAGGATATAAAGCTTGAAAACCTAAGTCTTCAAGTTCATTTTTAATATCGTGAATACCTAAGCGGTTTGCAATTGGTGCGTAAATTTCTAGTGTTTCACGCGCTATTCTGCGGCGCTTATCTGGGCGCAATGCGCCTAAAGTACGCATATTGTGGGTTCTATCAGCAAGCTTGATTAAAATGACTCGAATATCCTGAGTCATTGCCATAATCATTTTGCGGTAGTTTTCAGCTTGGAATTCTTTTTTATCTTTAAAGCTAAGCTTATCGAGCTTACTCACACCTTCAACTAGCTCTGCAACAGTTTCGCCAAATATCTCGGCTAAATCTTGTTGACTAAAATCAGTATCTTCAATTACATCATGCATTAGCGCGGCCATGAGTGTTTCATGGTCAAGATGCATGCCTGCAAGAATTTGGGTTACTTCTACTGGGTGCGTTATGTAAGGTTCGCCACTCGAGCGAGTTTGTCCTTCATGGGCCTCTCGGGCTACCACGTAAGATTTTTGAACCAGCTCTACATCAGCAGCGGGCAAGTATTCTGAGATTTTCTTTTTAAGACCTTCAAAAAGATACATTCACACTCCAATGTTCTAGGGCCTGTTGACCTTTCAGGATTAAAATTTGTTCAATCTAGGGGCGATTTAATCGCGGCGCGAGGTTTTTAGCCTAGCGGGCTAAGCAAAAACCGAGCAACAAAGAGTAAAGCGCCCCTAGGCAGAACCCTTTAGGCAGCGCATGTTTTGCATTTATGCTGCGTTATCGCCTATTTATGGGGAATAACCACACTACATAGGCTCTGCCTTGCCTAAATACCAAACATACTACTGCAAATTTAACCTCGAAAGATAAACAGCCCTAGTGAAGCAAATTAGGTAAGCTACGAATATACGATGAAAAGAGAGGATTGCCAACGGCTATAGTAGAAATACTGCGCCGTTGGCTAAATCAGACCGGGAGGTCGATTATTGGTTGCCGCCAACAATAGCAGCAACAGCAGCTAATTCAGCTGCTTCTTGGTGTTGTTGTTCTTCACGGTCAATTAAGTCCATTGAAGAGCTATCAACTAAACCTAGTTCAATTTCACGTAAAGCAACTACCGTTGGCTTATCGTTTTCAGGGTCTACTAGTGGAGTTTTACCACCAACAGCAATTTGGCGGGCACGACGAGCCGCAACTAAAATTAAGTCAAAACGATTACCAACTGCATCTACTGCATCTTCAACTGTTACGCGGGCCATCACAGCACTCCAAAAATAATTTAAATCAAAGACGTAGTTTACTGCAAGCAGCCACTTTCGCCAATAGCCAGTGTTCAATTTTTATCAGTTTTACTTGTCTAAGCCTGATTTAAATAGACTTAAATTATTTAAGCAGGCTATTTAGTAAAACTTGATGGCGTTCTTCTTGCGCTTTTAGGGTTAAGCGCTGAGCCATTACAATCATTTCTATGTCGCCAAGCGCGCTCTCAAAGTCATCATTAACAATTACATAGTCGTATTCGTTATAATGTGATGTTTCAGATTGTGCTTTTGCCATACGAGAGGCAATAACCTCAGCCGAATCTTGGCCACGATTATTTAAGCGTTGCTCTAACTCTTCTTTTGAAGGAGGTAGTATAAAAATAGTTTTTACGCTTGGCATTATTTCGCGCACTTGTTGCGCGCCTTGCCAATCAATATCTAAAAACACATCAATACCCGCATCAAGTTGCGACTCAATAGCCTGCTTTGATGTGCCGTAGTAATTGTCAAATACTTGGGCCCATTCAAAAAAGTCATCTTTGGCAATAAGCGCTTTAAACTCATCTGTAGATGCAAAGTGATAATGCACACCATTTTCTTCGCCTGGGCGAGGGGCGCGAGTTGTATGTGATACAGATACTTTCATATCAGCGTGTTTTTTTAATAACGCATTGATTAAGCTTGATTTACCAGCACCTGAAGGGGCTGATAAAATAAATAAGTTACCGCGAGTTTGTGCCATGCTTTTCTCTACCTAAAAATAAACAGGCTTGGATTACAAGTAAACCAAGCCTTTAATTAACTGCATTGTACTTTAATTAGCTCACCTTGCTCAAGTTAGACGTGCTCAAGTGAGCCATGCCCAAATTGAAGTGGGAGTGTTAGACTTTAAATAAAATTGCAATTTAAAATTGCCAACAGAACTAGCCGCTAGATATAAGTATTTGATAAGGTGAACTATCACCTATTAAAGGAGCCTTTATGCTTAATAAAACCTTATTTACCGCACAACAAGTAAGAGATAATGAAGCTTTAGCGGCTAAAAATAGTCATTGCGATTTATTTACCCTAATGCAGCGGGCAGGAGAGGCTGTATATAAGCAATGGCAGTTATTTGATGCACAGCATACATTAGTCATTGTTGGTCATGGTAACAACGCTGGAGACGGTTACGTTGTAGCTAGGCTTATTATGCAATCAGGTAAAAAGGTAACGGTATGCGCTGCTGAACCTGATAAAGCATTAAACGGTGATGCTGCAAAAGCGCAGCATCTATGGATAGAAGCGGGTGGGGTGGTTTCTCATTTTACAAAAGATGCTCTTAATGAGTGCGATATCGTTATTGATGCGCTCCTTGGTACTGGGCTTAATAGCGCCGTGCGCGATAATTTTGCGAATATAATTAACGCGGTAAATAACAGTGATAAGCCCGTAATAAGCATTGATATACCATCAGGTATTGAAGCAAATACAGGCCAGCCTTTAGGATGCGCAGTACAAGCGACTTCAACCGTTACTTTTGTGGGTATAAAGCAAGGGCTCACAACGACTGCAGGTAAACAATATACTGGTAAGTTAGTATTTGATGATTTAGCAATTGGTGATGCGTTTACCTGTATAGCTCAATCATCAGGTACCTTAATAAATATTAATAGCTTTAAAGGAATAGCCACGCGGGCAATCAATAGTCATAAAGGCAGCCATGGCAAGCTTTTATGTGTTGGTGGTAATCAAGGTACTGCAGGTGCAATTAGGTTAAGTAGTGAAGCAGCTCTTAGAACGGGTGCTGGTATGGTAAGGGTGTATACACACGAAAGCTCAATAACACCTATTAGTATTGGCAGACCAGAACTTATGGTAAGCAGTAATAACTTACATCAAGCGCTAGAGTGGGCAAGCTGCGTTGTTATTGGCCCAGGGCTTGGGCAAGACGAGTGGGCACAACAAACATTCGATGAAGTAATGCAATATTGCCAAAACAATAAAATGCCATTGGTTATAGATGCAGACGCCCTTAATTTACTCGCTAAGCAAGCTTCATCGTATATGTTAGAGCAATGCGTACTTACGCCACATCCAGGCGAAGCTTCGCGTCTGCTAAGTGTTAGTACTAGCGACATAGAATCAGACCGTTTTAATTATGCCCGCCTTTGCGCCAAGCGCTATAACGCGACTTGTGTATTAAAAGGCGCTGGAACATTAATAGATAATGCCCAGCACACGTGGGTATGTGAAGATGGCAACCCAGCACTGGCAGTTGGCGGCAGTGGCGACGTACTCACTGGTATTATTGGGGCATTACTTGCTCAAGGTTTAACTATTGATGAAGCAGCACGCTATGGTGTAACACTGCACGCTAAAGCTGGTGATATCGCAAGTGAGCGAGACGGGCAAAGAGGAATGCTACCCAGTGATTTATTCCCAGTTGTAAGAGAGTTAGTTAATAAAGTGACGTGAGTTCAAGCGTCACTTTACATAACTAATTATTAAGCTGCAGTAAATCCCATTTTGTACCATATAGGTCTTCAAAAACCACTACGGTGCCATAGGGTTCTACTCTAGGCTCTTCGTTAAATGTAACGCCTTTAGAAAGCATTAAATTATAATCTCGCCAGAAATCATTAGTATGCAAAAATAAAAACACGCGACCACCCGTTTGATTACCAATAGCGCTAATTTGTTCGGGCGTTGTGGCTTTAGCAAGCAGTAGATTAGTCCTGCTCGAATTAGCTCTGTTTGAACAAGCCCCGTTTGAATTTGGAGGTGAAATTAATACCCAGCGTTTACCATCTCCTAAATCAGTATCCTCGACTAACTCAAAGTTGAGCTTTTGAGTATAAAACTCAATGGCATCGTCGTAGTCCTTAACAACTAATGCAATGCCGCTTATATGCTGTTGAACGTTAGTCATGTTTGGTTTACTCCGTACTATTAAATAAATGTACTTTTTATCATATTTAGTAAACGATCAAGTAAGGTATATGCTCGCAGTATGTGGCTTATTTATAGGTATAAATTAAACAGTAACAATCTGGTTTATAATAAAAAGCAAAACCCAGCCGAGGCTGGGCTTACTTTAAGTCGAGTTTTAGCGTTAAATGCATAAAATGTTTATCTGTGTAATTCACCAGCACGTTCTGGTTGATAGGTTACTTCTTTTATTTTTACCTTTATTAAGCCGCCACTCGGTTTAGGCCACTCAATTTCGTCGCCTTGGTTTAGTCCAAGTAATGCGCTACCAACGGGGGATAATATCGATATTTTATCGCCGCTAGAGTCACTGTTTTTTGGGTACACTAAGGTTAACGTAAATTCTTCTTTAGAAGACTCAACAATAAAGTTTACAGTTGAGTTCATTGTTACAACTGACGATGGCATATCTTTAGGTTCGACTATTGTCGCTCGTGCCAGTTCAGCTTCCAATTCTTCTTTATTAGCAAAGCTACCTGCAGGCAATGATTCCATTAAGTCATACAATCTATCTGCATCGAGTGATGAGATGATTAGTTCAGGTTTTTTATTCATCTTAATATCCTTAATAATTTTTAATAAATAAAATTAACTCTGAGTATGGCTTGGCATGCATTTAAGAAGCAAAGGGATACGCGAAGTCATTTTATTAATTAGCCACACCTGTGGCTTTTACTTTATTTGTGCCCAATAGCTAAAAACCCAGCCGAAGCTGGGTTTTTATTTGAGCTAGGTGTTTAGGGGATGATTACATCATGCCGCCCATACCACCCATTCCACCCATGCCGCCCATATCAGGTGCACCAGCAGATTCGTCTTTAGGGATTTCAGCTACCATTGCTTCAGTAGTGATCATTAGACCCGCAATAGACCCTGCAAACTGTAGCGCAGAGCGTGTTACTTTAGTTGGATCTAGGATACCCATTTCAATCATGTCGTTGTATTCGCCAGTTGCTGCGTTGTAACCGTAGTTACCATCGCCGCCTTTAACTGCGTTAATTACAACTGATGCTTCGTCGCCTGCGTTTGTTACGATTTGACGAAGTGGTGCTTCCATCGCACGAAGTGCAACTTTAATACCGTGGTTTTGATCTTCGTTGTCGCCAACTAAATCAGCTAGCTTGCTAGCAGCACGTACAAGTGCAACACCGCCGCCAGGTACTACGCCTTCTTCAACCGCTGCACGAGTTGCATTTAATGCATCTTCAACGCGGTCTTTTTTCTCTTTCATTTCGATTTCAGTAGCAGCACCTACTTTGATTACTGCAACACCGCCAGCTAGTTTAGCCATGCGCTCTTGAAGTTTTTCTTTATCGTAGTCAGATGTAGCTTCTTCAATTTGTGCTTTAATTTGAGAAACACGACCAGTAATACCTGCTTCTTCACCAGCACCATCAATGATAGTTGTATCATCTTTAGTGATAATTACGCGTTTAGCTGTACCTAGGTCTTCAACTGTTGCTTTTTCAAGCTCTAAGCCGATTTCTTCAGAAATAACAGTACCGCCAGTTAATACAGCGATATCTTGTAGCATTGCTTTACGACGATCGCCAAAGCCAGGTGCTTTAACAGCTGATACTTTAACAATACCGCGCATGTTATTAACTACTAATGTAGCTAGTGCTTCGCCTTCAAGGTCTTCTGCAATGATTAGTAGTGGTTTACTTGCTTTAGCAACCGCTTCTAATGTTGGTAATAATTCGCGGATGTTAGATATTTTTTTATCTACAAGTAGAATAAATGGGTTATCTAGTTCAACAGTGCCTTTTTCTGGGCTGTTGATAAAGTAAGGAGATAAGTAACCACGGTCAAACTGCATGCCTTCAACAACATCTAGTTCGTTTTCAAGTGATTGACCTTCTTCTACAGTAATAACACCGCTGTTGCGGCCTACTTTTTCCATTGCTTGAGCAATGATATTACCAATCTCTTGATCAGAGTTAGCTGAAATAGTACCTACTTGTGCAATTGCTTTAGTATCAGAACAAGGAACAGATAACGCTTTAAGCTCTGCAACAGCAGCAATAACTGCTTTGTCGATGCCGCGCTTAAGATCCATTGGATTCATGCCTGCTGCAACAGCTTTAAGGCCTTCATTAACAATAGACTGTGCAAGTACTGTAGCGGTAGTTGTACCATCGCCGGCTGCATCATTTGCTTTAGATGCAACTTCTTTAACCATTTGTGCGCCCATGTTTTCAAACTTGTCTTCAAGTTCGATTTCTTTTGCTACAGATACACCATCTTTAGTGATAACTGGAGAGCCAAATGATTTGTCTAGTACAACGTTACGGCCTTTAGGACCTAATGTAACTTTTACTGCGTTTGCCAGGATGTTTACGCCAGTTAGCATTTTAGCGCGTGCGTCACCTGCAAAAAGTACTTCTTTTGCTGCCATGTTTTAAATTCCTCTAAATTCTTAAATGTTTATAAACGAAAAGTAGGTTTAGCCTACAATGCCTAAAATATTATCTTCACGCATGATCAGGTACTCTTGACCTTCGATCTTTTCAACTTTTTCAACATATGAGCCAAATAACACAGTGTCACCGGCTTTAACTTCTAACGCTCTCACGTCACCGTTATCTAAAACGCGACCATTACCTACGGCTACAACTTCTCCGCGAGTTGATTTTTCAGCTGCAGAGCCAGTTAATACAATACCGCCAGCAGATTTTGTTTCTTCTTCTAGACGTTTAACGATTACGCGATCTTGTAAAGGACGAATGTTCATGTTTTTTAGTTCTCCTAACAGTTTCTGAACAGTACAGAAAAAAGCTTTTCTAATTTGCATTCATTAATGGGGGTAGAGTGTAAAATTCCAAGAGAAAAAATGATAAATTTTTAATCTTTTCGCTCATATTCGCCATCAATAGTCGTTGGTCGTTCCATTTGCCCTTGCTCTCGTTCAGCATGTTGCTGCCCAGCAAACGGCAATGGCCCTTGTTGCCTACCTGCGCTCATTCTAACAGTTGCTTGGCTAGCAAGGCCTGCGGCCAGTTTGTTACGAATTGCAGGCGTTAATAATAGTAACCCAAACACGTCGGTCATAATGCCAGGGGTAAGTAATAATACCCCTGCAATTACAACGCATATTCCGGTAAATAATTCTTTGGCTGGCATTTGCCCTTGCGCCATTTGCGCTTGTACGTTTTGCAGCGCACCCATACCTTGTGTTTTAACCATTTTGGCACCTAAAATCGCGGTAATAACAACAAGTGCAATTGTTGCAAATCCGCCAATCACATCGCTTACTTGAATCAGCAAAGCGATTTCGATAATAGGGATGATGATAAACAACACAAATAAAAATCTAAACATAGCGCTCTCTAAATAATGACACTCAAAAGAGTTGATGAAATATAAATGAGGGTGACTAGGTCTCTTTTCAAGGTTAGGGCATAGGTATAGTCATTTTACTGATATTTTAGCGTCTACACATTGTATCGGCTATCAGATACTATGAAGCTAGACACTGTCCAATAAGTATAGGTTCATAATGACTACGCATTTTAAAATGATTTTTACGACCTGCAAAGATGAAGCAGAAGCACGCAGCCTAGCAAGGGCGTTGGTAGAAAAAAAGCTAGCAGCTTGTGTAAATATTTTACCTAACATGGGCTCTATTTATATGTGGGAAGGCGAAGTTGCAGAAGCAACTGAAGCCAAACTACTTATAAAAACAAAAGCAGATAAAATGAACGATGTGTTTTTAACAATAAAAGAGCTACATAGCTACGAAGTGCCAGAGATTCAGGTTGTAGAAGTTTCAACTGGTAATTTGGCGTATTTTAATTGGATGGACGAGGTACTGAATTAATGCGTTTTTTCTTTTTATTGTTGGTTACATTATTAACCGTACCCGTAAAGGCTGCGACTAATAATGTGCTTGGTGATCTACTTGGGCCTCCTCAACAGACTTTTTTACCTGTAGACCAAGCGTTTATTTTTGATTTTGACCAACAAGGCAGTACCTTGTTTGTAGGTTGGGATATAGCGCCAGACTATTATTTATATAAAAAGAAAATAGAAATTATCGCCAAAGGTGCAAACATTCAAGTAGGCGACTCTGGCAGTGGCGAAATTATTGAAGATGAATTTTTTGGTAAAACAGAGGTTTTTTTTAACTCCGCGAGTGTTATTAGTAAGCTAAGTAATGTAACCGAAGGCGCCGTGGTTAAAGTTCGTTACCAAGGCTGTGCAAAAGCAGGGCTTTGCTATCCACCAGAAGTAATTAGCATCCCACTTAGTGTTATTAGTGGCGCACAGATTAAAAATGTAGATCAAAATAGCGCCACCGATGAAGCGGCAACTGCGCAAAGTACACTTGCAGCACTCAACGAGCCAACTACTGAACCTCCAACAAATTCGGATGATGCCGAAAAAGAGCTTACTTTTACTGAACAGTTAGCAAGTCAGGGCTTAATAACTAATTTACTCATATTTTTTGTTGTTGGTGTAGGCCTTGCTTTTACGCCCTGCGTATTCCCTATGTTTCCTATTTTGTCGAGCTTAATTGCGGGTCAGCAAAACCTTTCAACTAAAAAAGCGTTTGCGTTGTCGTTTGTATATATACAAGGTATGGCAGTTACCTATGCAGCGCTTGGTTTAGTTGTTGCGGCGCTTGGTGGGCAAGTTCAGGGGTATTTACAGCATCCATTTGTACTAGTTAGCTTTAGTTTACTATTTGTATTATTGGCTATGTCGATGTTTGGTTGGTACGAAATAAAACTGCCAAGCAGTATGATGAGCAAGCTAACTCAGGTAAGTAACAACCAAAAAGGCGGCAACTACGTTGGCGTATTTTTAATGGGCGTACTGTCGGGATTAATAGCATCACCGTGTACTACTGCGCCACTGTCGGCAGCGCTCTTATTTGTAGCGCAAAGTGGTGATTACTTAGTAGGTGGTTTAACGCTATACGTGCTTAGTTTAGGTATGGGGTTACCACTTTTATTACTTGGTACATCTGGTGGTAAATTACTGCCTAAAGCCGGTGGTTGGATGGAGCAAGTTAAAACTTTGTTTGGCTTTGTAATGCTTGTTGTGCCGCTTATATTACTTGAGCGACTAGTAAGCGCCGACATTATATTATTAATGGCTGGTGTGCTTGCATTAGCAACGGCACTTTACCTACATCACTGGCAAAGTAGCCAAACACAAAGCAAGTTAAAAACTGTATTATGGTTTGCTGCAACGCTATTAGTTATGACTGGTTTTACGTTAACTAAAAACTACTTTTGGCCAGTACAAGCTGCGCAAGTAAGCTCACAAAGTAATGAGTTTAAAAAGGTGGCGGATTTAGCTGAGCTAAAAGAAGCCGTAGCGCAAGCGAATAATGAAGGTCGAATGGTTATGGTCGACTTATATGCTGACTGGTGTGTGGCGTGTAAAGAGTTTGAGCATTACACGTTTCCAGATGCCAAAGTGCAAAGTGAATTTAGCCATTATCAGCTAATTCAAGTTGATTTAACTAACAGTGACAATAAAACAATTGAGTTAATGGAAGAGTACACCGTGTTTGGTTTACCTAGTATTTTGTTTTTTAACACCCAAGGTAAAGAGCTAACTACACAACGTGTAACCGGCTTTTTAAACGCAGAAGATTTTGCTAAACACCTTGCTACAGTGCGCGCCAGCGCACAATAATAGTGCAATAGAGCCACTTGGATATACCAAGTGGCTTACGACTCCCTCCTAGTTATTTGTTCCCAAAATAGAGATTGGACCAGTATTTTGCTGCTATTTACATCGAAATCACTATAATAGTTGGTTAACGTGAGAATTTGTTGCTACATTACTTTTTTCTGCTTACTTAAAAGCGAAAAACTACTTAGCAACCGCTTAACTCATTACTTATAGGATATATCGCGTATTATGGCTGCAAAATTTAACCTTTTAGTTATAAATGGTCCAAATTTGAACATGCTTGGCAAGCGTGAACCGGATAAATACGGTTTTCAAACGCTAAGTGAAATTATGAGCGAACTAACCAGTGCCGCTGATAGTCTAGATGTTGAGTTAGCACATTTTCAAAGTAATAGTGAGCAAGCCCTCATTGAGCGAATACACAGTGCTTGGCAAGCGGTTGATTACATAATAATTAACCCTGCTGCATTTACGCATACAAGCGTTGCATTACGTGATGCATTGCTAAGTGTTGATATTCCGTTTTTTGAAGTGCACTTAAGTAATGTGCACGCACGTGAAGCCTTTCGTCATCATTCGTATTTTTCTGATGTGGCACAAGGCGTGATATGTGGATTAGGTGCAATGGGTTACCACGCAGCATTAAATGCCGCTGTGAGCCGGTTGAAAAACTCGATTTAATTTTAAATTAACACACAAACAAATAGGCGGGTCGTGTAATGGATATTCGCAAGATAAAGAAGCTTATCGAATTAGTAGAAGAATCAGGTATTGCTGAGCTAGAAATCACTGAAGGTGAAGAATCAGTACGTATTAACCGTAACAACATGAGCGCAGGCCCTGGTTACCCGCAATTTGCTCCACAGCAATATGCACCGGCGCCAGCAGCCCCAGCTCCAGTTGCAGCAGCTCCTGTAGCAGTTGAAGCAGCAGCTCCAGCAGAACCTACTGGCCATCAAGTTAAATCACCAATGGTTGGATCTTTCTATGCAGCAGCGTCTCCTGAAGCTCCAGCGTATGTAGAAGTTGGTCAGCAAGTTAAAGTTGGCGATACGCTTTGTATTATCGAAGCTATGAAAATGATGAACCAAATTGAGTCAGATAAAGCCGGTACAGTAAGAGCTATCTTAGCTGAAAATGGCGAGCCAATAGAATTTGATCAACCTCTATTCATCATTGAATAATAGCGTAACCTAAAAGGCCAACTCTAATGTTAGATAAAGTAGTCATTGCAAACCGAGGTGAAATTGCACTTCGTATATTGCGCGCCTGCAAAGAGCTTGGGATCAAAACGGTTGCTGTGCATTCAACGGCGGATCGCGATCTTAAGCATGTATTGCTTGCAGATGAAACCATCTGTATTGGTAGACCATCAGCAACTGAAAGTTATTTAGATATCCCGCGCATTATTGCTGCGGCTGAAATAACTGACGCTGTAGCGATTCATCCAGGTTACGGTTTCCTTGCAGAAAACGCTGATTTTGCCGACCAAGTTGAGCAAAGTGGTTTTGTATTTATTGGTCCAAAAGGTGACACTATTCGCCTTATGGGTGATAAAGTTTCTGCTATTTCAGCAATGCGTAAAGCAGGCGTTCCATGTGTACCAGGGTCTGATGGTCCGGTATCAGATGATAAAGAACGTAACATGCAAATCGCTAAACGAATCGGTTACCCGGTAATCATCAAAGCCGCTGGTGGCGGTGGTGGTCGTGGTATGCGTGTTGTTCGTAGCGAATCTGAACTTATTGATTCAATTGCATTAACACAGCAAGAAGCTAAGCAGTTCTTTGGTAATAGCATGGTTTACATGGAGAAATTCCTTGAAAACCCACGCCATATCGAAGTTCAAGTATTAGCAGATGGCCAAGGTAATGCAGTACATTTAGGTGAACGTGATTGTTCTATGCAACGTCGTCACCAAAAAGTAGTTGAAGAAGCACCAGCTCCAGGTATTACTGCAGAAACACGTAAATTTATTGGTGAACGCTGTACACGTGCATGTATCGAAATCGGTTACCGCGGTGCAGGTACGTTTGAGTTTTTATACGAAAACGGCGAGTTTTACTTCATCGAAATGAATACACGTATTCAGGTTGAACACCCTGTAACTGAAATGGTTACTGGTATTGATTTAATCAAAGAGCAGTTAAAAATTGCTGCGGGTCAACCATTATCATTCACGCAAGACGACGTTGTTATTCGTGGTCATGCTATTGAGTGTCGTATTAATGCTGAAGACCCTGAAACGTTTATCCCTTCACCGGGTAAAATTACACGTTTCCATCCTGCTGGTGGCTTAGGTATTCGTTGGGACAGCCATATTTACGCTGACTATACGGTTCCACCACATTACGATTCAATGATTGGTAAGTTAATTACTTACGGTGAAAACCGTGACGTAGCTATTGCCCGCGCGCGCAATGCACTTAACGAGCTAGTAATTGACGGAATTAAAACTAATACTCCTTTGCATAAGAGAATTCTTGCAGATGAAAACTTCCAAAATGGTGGTACTAACATCCACTATCTTGAGAAGAAATTAGGATTGTAATTCTAGCCTGTAAAAAGGCGTTTTATCTTAGTTAATAACCCGAGTTATTAAGCTGATTTAAATAATTAAAAATCCGATATCAGGAGACTGATATCGGATTTTTTAATGCCTGTAATTTAAGTTTTATAGGCAATAAAAAAGTCCATAAAATATACTACAAAGAGTAAATTCGATGGACTCAATATTTATATAATATGTTGAACTAACATTACACTAATTTAGATTCAATTAACTGTAGTGCTTCTTCTAAAATTGTTTCTACTGCTTTTTTAGCGCGCTCAGGGTCGCGTGACTTTATGGTCTCTAAAATATCAGCGTGCTTAGCAACATCTGCGCCCGGTACACCTTTAATGTGGTTTGTATAACGAATACTTACTCTAAGGGCTGTACTAATAAACTCAGTTAACTGCACAAAAAAGCGATTGTTACTGGCCACTAATATGCTGGTATGAAAAGCAATGTCGGCTTCTAATGGGTCGTCTAAACCTTCGTCTGCTTCAGCCATACGGGCTAAGGCACTATCTATATCAGCGAGTTGTTCAGCAGTTGCATTTAGTGCTGCAAGAGCGGCTGCTTGTGGTTCAAGGGCTACGCGTACTTGAGTAAACTCTTTTAATAACGACAGTGATGGCTTGCTGCTTAAAATCCAACGTAGTACGTCGGTATCAAACATGTTCCAGCTGCTTTCAGGTAATACACGAATACCTTGCTTAGGACGCGATGAAATTAACCCTTTAGCAGAGAGCATTTTTACCGCTTCGCGGGTAGCGCTGCGACTTACATCATACTTTATACATAAATCGGCTTCAGAAGGCAGGCCTTCGCTTACAGGGTAAACACCACGCACAATAGCAAAACCCAAATCGTGGGTTAACTGTTGTGTTAAATTTTGACGGGGTTGGCTTTTCATTGCGCAGGATTCCGAGTTGATATATTGCTTTATTATATATCATATATCATATTAATGTACTTAAGGATATGATATAAACTTTTAATTAGTTAAATATTTTAGCACAGCAATAACAACTTAGTTTGGCTCTTTATACTGTAAATGTAAGTTTATAAAGGGTTTAATTAAAATTGAAAATGCGCTGTATGGAGAGTTGAATTTGAACACCCTAGCTCAATATCATAGTCTTTCTGGTAAAGTTATTTTTATTACAGGCGGTGCATCAGGCATTGGTAGAGCAATGGTTAAATCCTTTGTAAACCAAAATGCAAAAGTGGCATTTATAGATATTGATGATAAGGCAGCGCAATCGCTTATTCGTGATTTACCCAATGCAAAACTATGGTATAGGCAAGTTGATGTAACTGACTCTCATGCACTTCAGCAATCACTTGTAGATGCATGCGCCGCTTTTGGTGCCATTAATGTACTAGTTAATAATGTAGCGAACGATCGCCGTCAAGCAAGCGAAGACGTTACAGTGCAAGACTGGGATCAGTGCTTACAAATAAACTTAAACCCTGCATTTTTTGCCTCTCAAGTTGCTATGTCTTTTATGAAGAGCGATGGAGCGGGCAGTATCATTAACTTTAGTTCTATTAACGCTATTATGGGGCAACCTCAAATGGCAGGCTATGTAACCGCAAAAGCAGGCCTAATTGGTATGACTAAGGCATTGGCTCGCGATTACGGCGAGTTTGGTATTCGCGTTAACGCTATTTTACCAGGGTGGGTGGCCACCGACCGTCAACTAGCAAGCTGGTTTACCGAAGAAGAGCAAGTTAAGTGGATGGAAGCCATGGCGCTTAAAAAATTAGTAACACCTGAAGATGTTGCTAATTTGGCACTCTTTTTAGCCGCCGATGAAAGCAGTATGATCACAGGGCAAAGTATTAAAATTGACGGTGGGAGGCTTTAAAGCTTGGCTACTTCATCTCTTTTTATTGCTGTTGACTGGGGCACGAGCCATTTACGCGCTTATTTGTGCGAAGTACGAGCGCAATCAACACTTAAACTATTAGCACAACGTGATGGCCCTGGTGTTGTTAAGGCAAATCAAAATTTTGAGCAAACCCTAATCGACACCATTGCGGTGTGGAAGCAAGAATATGGCAGCTTACCTATATATATTGCAGGACAAATTACCTCAAGCATCGGCTGGCACGAAACGCCTTATTTAGAATGCCCAATTAATCCCGAAGGGTTACTTAATGCTGCTGTTAGCTTTGATTGCGATGGACATATTACTAAAGCGTTACCTGGCACAAAGTGTACGCTGCAAAATGGCTTGTTTGATGTAATGCGCGGCGAAGAGCTGCAAATTTTAGGGTTTTTAAAGAAAAACCCAGAGTATCAACAAGGTAAAATATTACTCTGTTTGCCTGGCACACATACCAAATGGGTGCTTATAAACAATGGCGAAATCATTTGCTTTAAAACAGCCATGACCGGTGAGTTATATGATTTGTTATGTCATCAAAGTGTTTTAATTCCTAATGACTGCGCAGAAGGTGAGTTTGACTTTAAAGCATTTGAGCAAGGCTGTGAGCTAACTTTAGGTAGTGATAGCGGTAATTTGGCACATGGTATTTTTAGTGTACGTACCCGCCAGCTTTCAAAGGAGTTAACGCCAGTACAAGCTAAAGCCTATTTGTCGGGTGTATTAATTGGCAGCGATGTACGAGCAGCTCGCCACGCTAGCGAATGGCAATTATTAAGTGATACACAAGTTGTGGTGATTGGCACAAAGCAGCTGAATAAGTGTTTTACTACGGCGCTTAACCAAATAGGTGTGAAGTGTGTTGAGTTTGATATTAAATCAGCGACGCTTAGCGGCTTTAATTACTTATTTAATTTAGAGTCAAAAAAATAAACCCCTTTATAACGGTTAAATTATAAAGGGGTTAATAGGAAGCTATTATAACTTGATAGTTAAGCGCTTTTAGCTGCTTGGTTATGCTCAATATAATCATTAAGCGCAGCAACTTGCGCCTCATTAAAACGTAGTCCTAATTTACTGCGGCGCCATAAAATATTGTATGCGTTTTCTGCCCACTCTTCATTTAGCAAGTAATCTACTTCTGCTGCAAATAAACCATGGCCAAAATCTTGGCCTAAATCACTCAGCCCAGTTGCACTACCTAAAATATGTTTAGCACGAGTACCATAAGTGCGTACAAAGCGTTTAAGTGTTATTTCAGGTAGCCATTCGTATTTTGCTTTTAGCTCTGATTTAAGTGCTTCTACAGAGCTAAAATCACCACCAGGGAGCGGACTATGTTTGGTCCACGCATTGCTCATTTGCGGATAAAAATCTTCAAGCTTATTAACCGCAGCTTCGGCAAGTTTGCGATAAGTTGTAATTTTTCCGCCAAACACACTCAGTAGAGGTGTTTGTTTAGCATCACTCGAAAGCTCTAATTTATAATCGCGAGTAACGGCTTGTGCATTAACTGATTCGTCATCAAGTAATGGGCGTACACCAGAAAAGGTATGTACTATGTCTTCGCGTTTAATCGGTTGTTTAAAGTAGGTATTAGTAATATCAATTAAGTAATCAATTTCTTCATCACTAATTTTAACGTCTTGTGCTTCACCTTTGTGCTCTACATCGGTTGTGCCAATAAGTGAGAAGTCATCTTCAAACGGAATAACAAACACAATACGCTGATCTTTATTTTGTAAAATATAAGCTTGTTTTTCATCGTGAATGCGAGGCACTACAATGTGGCTACCTTTTACAAGGCGAATATTTTGTGGTGATTTTTCTGTTAGTGCTTCGTCAAATAATTTAGCAACCCAAGGACCCGCAGCATTAACAATGCCTTTGGCAGAAATGGTGTATTTAGCTTTGCTCTTTTGCTGCTCAAGCGTTACTTGCCATTTACCTTGCTCACGTTTAGCATTTACACACTTAGTTTGCGTGGTAATAACAGCACCTTTTTGTTGCGCTGCTAGGGCGTTTAAAACGACTAGGCGAGAGTCATCAACCCAGCCATCTGAGTACTCAAAACCTTTAGTAATAGAGGGTTCTAAAACGCTATTTTCACCAAATTTAATGCTTCGAGAACCCGCAAGTGTCTCGCGTTTTGCTAGGTTGTCATACATAAACAAGCCAATACGAATCATCCAAGCTGGGCGCAGGTGTTTTTGATGCGGCAATCTAAAGGTTAGCGGCCACATAATATGAGGTGCGTTTTTAAGTAGTACTTCTCGCTCTGCTAAGGCTTCTTTTACTAATCTAAATTCGTAATGCTCAAGGTAGCGCAGACCGCCGTGGATCAGCTTAGAACTGTTTGAAGATGTTGCACAGGCAAGGTCTGATTGTTCGCACAATAGAACTTTTAACCCTCTGCCAGCTGCATCAGCCGCTATTCCAGTGCCGTTTACACCGCCACCGATGACTAGTAAGTCATATTCGTTATCTGCTAATTCCACCGAGCTAACCTTTTTATTTGTAATATAAATAAGACATAAGCATCATAAAGCTGCTGTTTTCATTTGACAATAGAAAACCCAGTTTTTGTTCGTTAATTTTGACGCTAATCCATTTTCAATTTAAAGCAGTAAAACATGCCTTTTAAATCTAGCATTTAGCTAAGTTAAAAAAGCAAAGTGGCTAAAGTATTAGCCTTAGCCACTTGGTATTTACTGCGGGCAGTTTTTATTCGTTAAGCAGACTTGGGCTACGCAGTGCTGCCATTTTGCGTATAGATCGTTACGCTCGTCGGCACTCATGGTGGGCTCAAAGCGACGGTCGCATGTCCACATTTTAGATAACTGTTCAGTCGACTCGTACACACCTGCTTGCAAGCCAGCTAAATAAGCGACCCCTAAAGAAGTGGTTTCGGTCACTGTTGGGCGCTCAACTGTTGCACCTAAAATATTAGATAAGAAAGTCATAACCCAATTATTTTTTACCATACCGCCATCTACACGAAGCACACTTGGGCGAAGGCCATCACGCTCCATCGCTTTTTGTAAATCTTTGGTCTGGTAGCCAACTGATTGCAGCGCTGCAGCAACAATAGTGCTAATACCAGAGTCGCGTGTTAACCCTAAAATAGCGCCACGTGCATTAGGGTCCCAATAAGGAGCGCCTAAACCAGTAAACGAAGGCACTAAAAATACACCATGATCGAGCGGTACATCTTTAACCATTGACTCACTTTCACCAGCATGGCTAAGTAGTTTTAAGCCTTCAACAATCCACTGCATAGTTGCGCCAGCCATAAATATACTGCCTTCAATGGCATAAGTTGGCTTGCCGTTTAATCTGTAGGCAACAGTGGTCAGTAAGCGGTTTTCTGAGGTCAGTGCTTTTTCGCCAGTGTTAAGCATTAAAAAACAGCCAGTACCGTAAGTACTTTTAGCCATGCCTTGTTCAAAACATGCGTGTCCTACAAGCGCAGCTTGTTGATCGCCTGCAATACCACATACGCGAATTGGCGCGCCAAAAATATCAGCGCTGGTTGAACCAAACTCGTCAGCTGAATCCATTACTTCTGGCAGCATAGATTCTGGAATATCGAATAACTCTAAAAGCTCTTGATCCCACTGCTGGGTATGAATATTAAATAACATGGTGCGCGATGCATTGGTTGCATCGGTGCGGTGCTCTTTACCGCCAGTTAGCTGCCAAAGTAGGTAAGTGTCAACCGTACCGAAGGCGAGCTCACCTGCAAGGGCTTGTTCGCGGGCGCCTTCAACGTTATCTAAAATCCAACGAACTTTAGTGGCCGAAAAATAAGGGTCGAGCAGTAAGCCTGTTTTATCGCTTATTGTTTGGCAAAGCTCATCAGTTGTTAGGCTTTCGCAATAGTCACTGGTGCGACGGTCTTGCCATACAATAGCGTTATAAATTGTTTTGCCTGTTTTTTTGTTCCATACCAAAGTGGTTTCGCGCTGATTGGTGATACCAATGGCAATAATTTCTTCAGGCTTTACATCGTTTTTAGTTAAGACTTCGCGACTAGTGCTAAGCACTGTTTGCCAAATATCGTTAGGGTCGTGTTCTACCCAACCATTTTGTGGAAAATGCTGCGAAAATTCTTGTTGTGCTGTACCAAAAACGTCTGCATCTTTTGTAAACAAGATGGCCCGAGAGCTTGTGGTTCCTTGATCAATTGAGAGTATGTATTTGGACATGATATTTGTGTTATTTATCTTATCTTATATATGACTAGATTGCCTTTAACCGAAGTTAATGGCAATGGTTTTTTCTTAAAATAGCAGATTAAAAAATAAACACGCTAATATTTGCTGGTAACTCTTTTATATAAAAGGCGTTTTATTTTTGCATTATTTTAAGGGCGTATGCGGCTATTGATTAAAACAACCGCTTAAAGCTTATTATTACTTGGTGTGAGGTTTAGCTTGTAGCCAATCCATACCGGTAGAAAAGCGATTATCAAACCCGCGCCACTGTGGCAGCGGCTTACCATCAACAACAGCTTGGTCGCCGTTTTGTGGTAAATCTAAGTATTTACACTCGCGGTCTATGCCTTTTACGTGGCAATCCATCATGGCAAGTACAAAGTGTTTGTTGGTCTCGTTTAGTGTGCGCATAGACCACGAAGGCTCGTAGTAATGGCCTATATCTAGCTCACTGCTGCTTTGTGCAATAGCAGGGGCTGGGTGTGGTGCTATATTATGGCGTGCATTTTTGTAAGTAAGCATGTACTTATCTTTGCTGCCTGTTTGTTCATAAAGACTTTTAATGCCTTCATAGCCTGAAATGTCATCTAAGTCACCAGCTACATAAAGCGAAGGTACTTTAATATTTGCCATTGCTTTGGCATCAAATATAGCGTGCTGTCCGCCCCATGGTGCAAAGGCCACCATCGCTTTTATACGAGAGTCTACTTTTGGGTTCTGGTATTGTCCACCAGCGCAGCTGTTTAGTAATTGCTGTACTTTTTTAATTTGAGCTGGGTCTTTCATACCCGTAAACATAGCCGTAGTTTGCTCATTAAAAGCGTAACAACCACCTATTGTATTTACCGCGCCATAGCCACCCATTGAGTAACCAATTACACCTGCGCTTTTGTTATCTACTTGCTTGCTGGCAAAGTTGTTTTGCTCATTAAAGTAATTAATTACAAACTGCTGATCGCGTGAGCGATTTATAAGCGTGCTAAAAAAGCCAGAAAACGGTGCGTTTTCAAAATCAACATCGGCATTGGTTGAGTCAGTATGGTCAATAGCTACCACAATGTAACCGTGCGACGCTAAATGCTCGCCAAGGTAGTACATAATTGTACGGTAACCGGTATAACCGTGCGAAAGCACAATGACAGGGTAGTGTTCTTTATTATTAATGGCGACATCACGCATTGCATCGGCTTGCAAAGTAAACTCTTTACCTGAGCGAGTTTCATCTATGTAGCTGGTAAGTGGCGCTGTTGCTGTATTTGCAGCCGGATACCACACTTCTACTTTTAAAGGACGATCTTTTTGACCTTGTGTAGCGGGGTCAAATTGCGCAGGGTTAACTAAATCAAGTGTTTGCACACCTACATTGTAGCTACCTTTAGCTGCAAGCTCTGGCAGTACTTCGCTAGTGATTGGCGGGTATAGCTGCTCTGGTTTATTAGATTCAGCAACAGCTACACTGGCAGATAAACTGCACGTAGCAAGTAATATGGCTTTTGAAAGCGCCTTGAGTGTGTGTGTCATTGTGTGTCCTTGTTGTGTATTTTTATTTTTTAATTTGTCAGTTCAGCCGACTCGACGACATTGCTATATTGCAGCTGCCACTGTGCTCGCAAGGTATCCATTATGTTCATAACTCGTAAGCTAGTACCGAGGGACAACACGCTGCTTTGAGTTTGTTTTTGTAATATACACTGCGTGACATGTGCAATTTCAAACTTAAAGTTTTCATCGTCACTAAAGTTGTATTCAAAGTACTGAGGGTCTTGGTCTTTTATGTGTAGTTCTAGCGTTTTTGCACCTACAAACTGAGGTATTCGAATATAGCCAAGCTCACCATTAATACATGCTTCTGTTGGGCCATTTTGCTGCAGTGCGCTGGCAAGAGATGCAAATTGCCCGTTACCGTAATCAACTATAGCAGTGCTTCGCTCATCAACGCCGGTTGTGCTTTTATGTACAAAGGATTTGATGTGTTCAGGGGTTTTATTAAATACCACATCAGCAATCGAAATAGGATAAATACCTAAATCGAGCAGGGCGCCACCCGCTGTTACAGGGTTCATTAATCGGTGAGTGTCGGCAAAGCTGCCAGGTAAACTAAAGTTGGCATTAACACTGTGCACATTACCAATAACACCTTCACTTAGGAGCTGTTGTAATTTTACTATGGCGGGTAAAAATCGCATCCAAACGCCTTCCATTAAAAAGCAGTTTTGTTGTTTTGCAAGCTCAGTGAGACTTTGCAACTGCTTAGCATTAACGGTAATTGGTTTTTCGCTTAACACGTGCTTATTGTGTTTTAAGCATTGGGCTATCGTTTTAAAGTGTTGATCGTGCGTATTGGCAATATAAATAGCATCTATATTTGGGCACTGCATAAGAGCTTGATAGCTCTCGTAGCCTTGAATATTGTACGGTGTTGCAAATTCTTTAGCGCGCTGCATACTCGTTGAAGCTGCGCCAATAAGCTGTGCATCACTACAATGCGCAATGCTTTTAGCAAAGGTGTGAGCTATATTGCCACACCCAATAATTCCCCAATTAACCTTTGCCATGCTTATTCCTTAAGTTTATTTAAAAAGACGTAATTTGTAATCCTGAACCCGCTGAACATACGTAAATATCAGCATTTAAATTAAAGCGTTCAAAGTAATGCTTTTCTACCGCTGCTTTAATAAGAGGTACTTCAGCATCACGACACAAACATACAATTGCGCCACCAAAGCCGCCACCTGTCATACGAACTGCGCCAAGCTCGCCCATCGCTTCTTTACAAATTTCTACTAGGCCATCGGTTGCAGGTACGGTTACTTCAAAGTCGTGTTTAAGTGATTGATGCGATGCAGCCATTAGCGTACGAAGTGCATCCATATCGTTATTTTGTAGTGCAGTAGTTGCTGCAATTACACGGTCGTTTTCGCTAATTACGTGGTGTGCACGTTTATATTCGTTTTCGCTTAATGTCGCTTTTACTGCTTGCAGGCCAGCCATGGTGGCTTGGCGAAGTGTTTCTACACCCATTTTTACAGCAGCTTGTTCGCAGTCAATGCGGCGCTGGTTGTATTCGCTATCAACCAACTTACGCGGGTAGTTTGAATTAACAATAACAATATTTAAATCATCAGGAACTTTAACTGATTTAGTTGCGAGGTTTTCACAGTCGATTAATAGTGCATGACCGTTCTCGCCTTTAGCTGAAATAAGCTGATCCATAATGCCGCATTGGCAATGCATAAAGTCGTTTTCGGCTTCTTGGCCAAATAGCGCAATTTGCTCTGGCGGTAAACCAAGCTGTGCAATATGGTTAAACATACCGCCTACAGCAACTTCTAGTGCGGCCGATGACGACAAGCCACTACCTTGCGGTAAGTTGCTGTCAATTAGTAGGTCGGCACCACGCAGTGTGTAGCCCGCTCTTTTAAGAACATAAGTAACAGCACGAATGTAGTTACCCCATTGCGACTGGCCTTCAGTGATTTCTTCATCAACACTAAAGCTGTCTTTTTCGCCTGGGTAATTTAAAGAATGCACAGTAATAATATTGTCGTCGCGCTCTTTAAACATCACTTGGGTACGAAACTCTAACGAACAGGGTAAAACAAAACCGTCGTTGTAGTCGGTAAATTCGCCAATAAGGTTTACACGCCCCGGTGCTGCTGCAATACCTTGAGCAGGCGCACCATACAGTGACAAAAATTGTTGTTGGAATTCGTTAAGCTTCATCTGTGTGTCCTGCTGTATCTTTATAGTGTGTTGTACTGGCTGCTTTTAAAATAGAAGCAGCGGTTTCTGCGCTTAAATCGCGTTGGCTTTCGCCTAGCATTTCGTAGCCTACCATGTGTTTTTTAACAGTAGCAGAGCGAAGTAGCGGCGGATAAAAATGGGCATGCAAACGCCAATGTTGCTCATCAGAGCCTCTGTTAGCCGGTGCATTGTGCCATCCCATTGAGTATGGGAAGCTGCAATTAAATACGTTGTCGTACTTAGTGGTTAATACTTTAAGTGCCTGTGCCAAAGAGTCGGTTTGGACATCGTTTAGCTGGCTAAAGTTTTGAATATTATCTTTAGTTACTAGCATTGTTTCAAACGGCCACGCAGCCCAAAATGGCACAACAACAAGCCAATGTTCGTTTTCAAATACAACACGTGTTTGATCTGCTTGCTCTTTTTGTGCGTAATCGGCAAGCATAGCTGTGCCATGCTTTTTATAATAAGCAAGCTGCTGGGTATCTTCGGCTTCTATTTCGGTTGATAAATGCGAGTGGGCCCATACTTGGCCGTGAGGATGAGGTTGCGAACAACCCATTATCTCGCCTTTATTTTCAAAAACTTGTACGCATTCGTACTGCTGTGCAAGCTCTGTGTAATTTTGTTTCCAGGTTTTCACTACTTCGTGCAATGCGTTTTGGCTAAGCTCTGGTAGTGTTTTATTATGCTCTGGAGAAAAACAAATTACGCGGCATTCGCCACTGGCTTCGTCGGCAATAAATAAATCACTGTCTGACTCTAAGCTTTGTAATTGCTCGCTGGCATTAGGTGTGAGTGCACCAAAGTCATTTCTAAATACGTGTGTGTATTTATAATCTGGGTTACTGTCGCCATTTGCACGGGTATTACTTGGGCAAAGTGGGCAGCTTTCATCGTGTTTTGGTAATACGTTTTCGTTAACGGCTTCTGTTGCGCCTAACCATGGGCGGTTATTACGATGTGGTGACACTAATACCCAACGACCCGTTAGCGGATTTTTACGTCTGTGAGTACTTTCTAATAAAGCCATGTTAACTCTCCAACCCACTTGGGTAATTAGTTTGCCAGCGCCATGTGTCGTTTGTCATGTCGCTAAGTGTTAGTTCTGCGTACCAGTTAAGTGTGTTTTGCGCTTTTGTAGCATCGGCGTAGTTACAGGCAATATCACCTGCTCGGCGCGGTGCAATCTTATACGGAATATCTTTATTGGCTGATGCGCTAAATGCGTTGATCATATCAAGCACAGAATAACCTTGCCCTGTGCCTAAGTTGTAAGCATGAAATGCGGTATCTGTTTTATGCTGCATAAATGCCGCAACATGACCTTTAGCTAAATCTAAAACATGAATATAGTCGCGCACACCTGTGCCATCTTCGGTGTCGTAGTCGTCACCAAAAATATTAACCACGTCACGTTTACCTACTGCAGTTTGGGCAATAAATGGCATTAAGTTATTAGGAATACCATTAGGACTTTCACCTAATAAACCACTTGGGTGTGCACCTACTGGGTTAAAGTAACGAAGCGCAATACCCATAAATTGACTGTTGGCATTACATACGTCTTGCATGGCTTGTTCAACCATGACTTTAGTCCAACCATAAGGGTTCGTTGCGCGTATAGGGTGCTTTTCGTCAATAGGGAGGTAGTCTGGCTCGCCGTATACTGTAGCCGATGAGCTAAATATAATATGGTTAACGCCTTCATCTTGCATGTTTTGTAGCATGCTTAATGTGCCCGACACGTTATTTTGATAATAACGCAGCGGTTGCTCGGTAGATTCGCCAACGGCTTTTAAAGCTGCAAAGTGAAAAACAGCTTCGGCTTTAGTGTGTTTTAGAGCGAGCTTAAACTGTTGCTCGTCTTGTATGTCGCCCAAAATAAACTCAAACCGAGTACCCGTAATCTTTTCGAGTTGGTCAAGTACCCGCGCACTTGCATTAGACAAGTTATCATAAATAACAGGCGTAATACCTGCTTCATGCAATGCAATACATGTGTGGCTACCTATGTAACCCATGCCGCCAGTAACTAAAACTTTCATGTTATTTCTCGAAAAGTGTATTTATATGATAAATACTACTATTAAGGTGGTTTAAAAACAATAGTTATGATTGCTGAGTAATTCAAATAAAAGCATAAAAAATATTCAGCTTAAACACTCATCTGCCTTTTAAAGGAATGCTTTTATATTAACTAACATAGGCTTAGCTTTATCAATTAATTCTATAAACTGATTCAACTATTAGCCTAATTATCAGCAGTAAGTCGGGGTGCTAATATAGCGAAAATAAAGTAAGGAGAGATCAACACGAACAAAACAATTTTACTTACCGGCGCAACCGATGGCATTGGGCTAGAAACGGCAAAGATGTTATTAGCACAAGGTCACACCGTATTATTACATGGCCGCAGCCAAGCAAAGCTCAATGCGCTACAAGTAGCTTTAACCGAGCAATACCCAAATGCAAGTACACATACTTATATTGCTGATTTAAGCGATATGAGCCAAGTTCAAACTTTGGCAAAATATGTATTAGCCGATTTGGCCGAAAATAATAACCAGCTTGACGTACTTATTAATAATGCAGGCGTTTATCAATTAGTTGATGCTACAACAATTGATGGCCTTGATGCTCGCTTTGTTGTAAACACGATTGCGCCATATCTTCTTACAAAACTATTGTTATCTGTCCTTGGTCATGATTCGCGAGTGGTTAATGTATCATCAGCTGCGCAATCAAGCGTTAACTTAAATGCACTTATAGGTAACACTGAACTTTCTGATAGTGCGGCTTATGCACAAAGTAAATTGGCTATTACTATGTGGTCGCGTCATTTAGGGCTTGAGCTTAAAGATACTGGGCCATTAGTTGTATCGGTAAACCCTAAATCATTACTGGGAAGCAAAATGGTAAAAGACGCTTACGGTATAGATGGTGGGGATTTAAAAATTGGCGCAGATATTTTTTGTCGCGCAGCGCTTAGTGATGAATTTAAAGATGCCGCAGGCCTGTATTTTGATAACGATACAGGACGCTTTGCGCCTCCTCATGTTGATGCACTTGATAATGCTAAAAATCAACAACTAGTAGATACGTTAGACAGTATTTTAGCACAGCTTAAATTGGGTAAAGCATAATGAAAGATCATGTTACCTGGACAGTACAAGGCCAAATTAAAGAAGGTAAATACGATGAGTTTTTACTGGTAATGGCACAATTAGTTACTTTGGCTAAAAGTGAAGCGGGCACTTTAATGTATGAGTGGACAGTAAGTGAAGACAAGCGCAATGTACATATTTACGAGCGTTACCAAGATGAAGATGCTGCTAAAGCGCATCTTGCTGGTTGGGGCGAAAGTGGCCCACTATTTTTAAGCGTAGTTGATATGGATAAAGTAAGGGTATTTAGTCAATTATCAGAAGAGTTTGCACAAGCCTTTGCAGGCCCAAGCAGTGTATTTATGAAACCTGTGGGTGGCTTTGTAAAGTTTTAGAGAAAATACCCATTGTTGATCTAAAGAGCTCACCTCATCAGTGAGCTCTTTTTTTAGTTGCATTACTGCTCTTGCTGCAAGCGTTCGTATAGCCAATCTTTTAGTTCTGTACGTTCGTGTTTTAATAGATGCATTTGTTCATCGCTTATGGGCGCATCTTTGAGCTCTAACACTCTAACCTCTTTATCTAGCTTGTCGTACTTATCTGCTTTTTTTGCAAATTCAGTATCGCTTTCATTTAACTCGGCAATGGTCTTTAAGTACTCTGGAAAGTCATTTGTTAATGAGTGATCTTCGCCTAACATATTCGCTCCTTAGTAGGATATAAATGAGCTCACAAGTAAGTGAGTTGTATAAGTGGATTACTGCCTTTCATATAATACACTGGGGCTTACATAGATATAATTCAACCATCGAGCCACTAATTTGATGTAGCACAAGCAATCTGTTTATTTTGCTCAGTAAGGCATTTCACCAAAGTATTTAATAGTGCGATCAATAAATGCACGTACTTTAGAGGTCAATAATTTATTGTTGGGGTATACAGCCTACGTAGGTGTATTAACTAATCGTAAAAAGCTTAGGGTTCGATATTATTGTTCAAGGTGCAAGGAATCTCTGGCTAGAGAAAATAAATTTAAATATCATCATGATTCAATACGTTAGTAAATCTCTTAACCAGAGTTCAAGTTAGTAAACCAATACCCGCTAAAGGCTTTTAAGCATTTTAGCTAAAAGAGTTAATTTTTAACGCTTTTTGCTAATTTATGTTGGTTAATTAATAGTGGTAGAATGCAGCGCTTAGTACCACTTGTGTAAAGTAGTGGTCAATAATTTATAAGGTCTGTTGTGTAATGCTGTTAATGATCGATAACTACGATTCGTTTACTTACAACTTAGTGCAATATTTTCAGCGTTTAGATCAAGACGTTTTAGTAAAACGTAATGATGAGCTAAGCATTGCACAAATAAAACAGTTAAACCCGCAGCACATCGTGTTATCGCCAGGGCCATGCACCCCTAACGAAGCGGGTATTTCACTAAATGTTGTTGAGCAACTAAAAGGGCAATATCCTATTTTAGGAATTTGCTTGGGACATCAAACTATCGCGCAAGCTTTAGGAGGAGATGTAATTCGTGCTAAAAAAGTAATGCACGGTAAAACATCACCCATAGTTCATACTAATAAAGGGGTGTTTAAAGGCTTAGCTAATCCGTTAACGGTATGTCGTTATCATTCTTTAGTGGTTAAAGCGCAAACTTTGCCTAAAGAGCTTGAAGTAACCGCATGGACTCAAACTGAGCAAGGAGAGTTTGACGAAATTATGGGGTTGTTACACAATGAACTTGCTATCGAAGGTGTGCAGTTTCACCCCGAAGCTATTTTAACTGCTCAAGGCTTGGAGCTGCTTGATAACTTTTTAACTCGCTTCTAATGTTATAATACACATAGCATTTTATACTTTATTAATGGATGTCATGACTGAACTTGTAGCCCAGCAGCGTACTGCCAAAATACTAAGCCAACGAGCTCATGACTTATTGCTTGGGCATAGCTTTGCGCATCAGCAAATTGGTTTCATTCATACATTAGATATAGATTACGGCGAACCCATGAAGCAGCGCACCTTGCTTCAGGTTGAAGTGGCCGCACAGAATAAACGCCAGCAAAGTAGTACTGCACATCATAAGTACCGCGCTCAAGCGAGTGAACAGCTGCACAAAACAATTGAAACAGCTATATATAAGCAGCTCGAAGATATAGATGGCGTAATTCATAGCACCATAGGTATTGAAGATGGTATTGCCAATATACTCGATATATTAGCTGTAAAGTCAGCGTCGGTAGGGCGTTTAGAGCCACTGGTTAATGATATAAGCTGGTTGGGTAGGGAGTTAGTAACGCTCGTTAATTTACCTTACTATCGTAATCAACGTAGTAAAAACACGTCTGTAAAAGTAGATAAGCCATCGCTCGCCCTTCGTTATATTGGCCTTGATAACTTACAGCTAGTTATTCCTACATTTGCTGCCCGCCATTGGATGCCACATAGCACCGAACCATTTTCGTTATTAAAACGTCGTTTACGTGACAGTGCCATGGCAAACGCCATTGCTGCGCAAAAAATTGCACAAATTAATAATGTAAATGACGTTCATGCATTTACCCTTGGGATGCTTTTAGATGTAGGGCGAATTGCATTAGTGCGCTTGTACTTAAAAACGTTTGAGCAAATATGGCAACGTAAAGTACAGCTAGCCCGAAATGAAAACCAAAAAGATTTACACACCGCATTATTAGAGCTTCAGCCCGACCCGCTATTTTTAACTACTCTACTTAGCAATAAATCGATAGAAGTAAGCGCTAAGGTAATAGACAAAATGGCTTTTAAATATTTACCGTTTAAAGGGGTAATGCAGCAGCTAGTAAATGGGGTAGATAAGGGCGATACATTACTGCCATTAACAGAAGTAATGCTAAAGGCACGGTGCTATTCTCAATATCTTAATTTAAAAGAACATCAACTTATTGAACCTGATGAAGCTCTAAGCTGGTTTTCGCACTTTAAGTTCACTAAAACGGAACTAAAAACCCTCCAATCGAGTAATTTTACCAATTTAGCTATTCAAATTGACTAAAATCTGAATTTTTTGTTAATTTTTTTGCGACTAACCATTCATTCTCATCTTATTGTTATATTACATATTTGCCGATTAAAGCGTGTGCGCCTCTGTACTCATGCGGTTAGTTGCCTAAAAATAAGCATAAATAGCTATGCAAATAGTTATTCACTATCTATGAAATAATATCTTTAGCCCTTTATTTTCAAGGGATACATGAAAGTTTTTAACGAGACAGATATAAGTAATTCTGAAATAATGTGCGTCTGAAAATTGAACCACAAAGCAATTTTGCGCAATTATCAGGTTACTGATCTTGCCTATAAAGTTGGTTACAAATATTAACCAAACACCTATTTTGATGTTTTGTGTTGCTCACAATTAAGAGGAAATAAAATGACAGTCAATCGCGAATTATTTGATCACGTAATGGTTCCTAACTACGCACCTTCAAGCGTAATTCCTGTTCGAGGCGAAGGCTCTCGCGTATGGGATCAACAAGGTCGAGAGTTTATCGACTTTGCTGGTGGTATTGCAGTTAACTGTCTTGGCCATTGCCACCCTGCATTAGTAGGCGCATTAAAAGAGCAAGGCGAAAAAATCTGGCATCTATCTAACGTAATGACCAATGAGCCGGCACTTCGCCTAGCTAAAAAAATGGTTGATGCGACATTTGCTGAAAAAGTTTACTTTGCCAACTCTGGCGCAGAAGCAAACGAAGCAGCACTTAAATTAGCGCGTCGTTTTGCACTTGATAAATTTGGCGCAGAAAAATCACAAATTATCGCGTTCAACAAAGGTTTCCACGGTCGTACATTCTTTACCGTAACTGTTGGCGGCCAAGCTGCATATTCAGATGGTTTTGGTCCTAAGCCTGGCGACATTGTACATTGCGATTACAATGACCTTGCTGCATTTGAAGCACTTATTAGCGACAAAACATGTGCCGTAATGATGGAACCTCTACAGGGTGAAGGCGGTATTGTTTCACCAACTGATGAGTTTGCTCAAGGTGTTCGCGATTTATGTACTAAACATAACGCACTGCTTATTTTTGATGAAGTTCAAACAGGTGTTGGCCGTACTGGCGATTTATACGCATACCAAGGCTTAAACGTAGTACCTGATATTTTAACTTCGGCTAAAGCACTTGGCGGCGGTTTTCCTATTGGCGCTATGATCACAACAACTGAAATTGCACAGCACCTTAAAGTAGGCACACATGGTTCTACTTATGGCGGTAACCCGCTTGCGTGTGCTGTTGCAGAAGCTGCATTTGATACAGTAAATACCCCAGAAGTACTGGCTGGCGTAAAAGAAAAAGCCGCATTATTTAATGAGCTACTTAGCGCGGTTAACGAAAAATACAACGTATTTAGCGAAATCCGTGGCCAAGGTTTATTAATTGGTGCAGTAGTGAACGAGCAATACAAAGGTCGTGCAAAAGAGTTTTTAGTGGCAGGTACTGAGCAAGGCCTTATGTCACTAGTTGCCGGTGCAGACGTAGTACGTTTCACTCCATCTTTAGTAATTCCTGAAGCGGACATTCGCGAAGGTATGGCACGCTTTGAAAAAGCAGTAGCAAGCGTAGTAAACGCATAAGCGACGTAAGCCAACCAATTAAGGGCAAGCACCGCTTGCCCTGCAATTCCTATTTACCGTTATTTATAAGGGAGCAAGCGGACTCATGATGATCCTTCGCCCAATCCAGCAAAATGATTACTCAGCATTACTGAAAATTGCCCACGAATCTGGGCATGGTTTTACGTCTTTGCCATTAAACGAAGAACTATTGCAAAAGAAAATAGACCATTCAGTAAGCTCTTTTGCTAAACAAACGTCACAACCCGGTGACGAAGGCTACCTGTTTGTTCTTGAAGATAGCGAAACCGGTGACGTTGTAGGAACATCTGCAATTGAAGCTGCGGTAGGGCTTGATGATGCATTTTATCATTATCACTTAAGTAAAGTGATTCACTCTTCGCGCACATTAGACGTATACAAAGCGGTTGATATTTTAACGCTATGTAACGACTACACAGGCGCTACAGAGCTTTGCACATTGTTTTTAAAAGATGGCTATCGTAAAAATTGTAACGGTAAGCTACTTTCAAAAGCGCGCTTTATGTTTATAAAGCAGCATCAAGAGCGTTTTGCACAAACAGTGATTGCAGAAATGCGCGGTGTGTCTGACGAAAACGGCAGTAGCCCTTTTTGGCAGTGGCTTGAAGAGCACTTTTTCTCAATGGATTTTCCAACAGCTGACTACCTAACAGGTATTGGCCAAAAGGTTTTCATTGCTGAACTAATGCCTAAATACCCAATTTATGTAAATTTGCTGAGTAAAGATGCGCAAGCCGTAATAGGTAAAGTACACGACAACACACGCCCAGCAATCGAGTTATTAAAAAGCGAAGGCTTTACGTTTAATGGCTACGTAGACATTTTTGACGGCGGCCCAACGGTTGAAGCAAAAGTAGATAACATTGCGACGATTCGTAATGCAAATAACTTTAACGTTGAAATTGGCGAAATGACTGGCGACACCATGGTGTTACTAGCTAACGAAAAGCTTGAAGATTTTAGAGCAACCGTTGCACCAATGACATTTGACGAGCGCGCAAAAAGCCTTATTTTATCGCAAGAAGTAGCAGATGCATTGCATTTGCAAACTGGCGATATTGTTAGTGCAACCACGATTTAATTTAGGAGAAAGTATATGACTCATCCTGCACAATTTATTAATGGTCAATGGTCACAAGGCCAAGGCACAGAATTTAATTCAGTAAATCCTGCAAATAACGACGTTATTTGGAAGGCATCATCAGCAACTGCGGCGCAAGTAGACACCGCAGTAAATGCAGCGCGCGAAGCGTTTTATGCATGGGCTGATAAAAGCTTTACTGAGCGTTTAGAAATAATTAAAGCATTCGCAGCGCAATTAAAAGAAAACAGCGAAGAGCTCGCTATTACTATCGCACAAGAAACAGGTAAGCCACTGTGGGAAACTCGCACAGAAGCGGGTGCTATGGTTGGTAAAATTGCCATTTCTGAAAAAGCATTTTTAGAGCGCACTGGCGATGTTGAAAACGCAATGCCACTTGGGCGTGCGATGATTCGTCATAAGCCACATGGGGTTGTAGCCGTATTTGGTCCGTATAACTTTCCGGGTCACTTACCTAATGGCCACATTGTGCCAGCGCTTTTAGCAGGTAACACGGTTGTATTTAAACCGTCTGAACTGACTCCTAAAGTTGCCGAGCTTACGCTTAAACTGTGGGAAAAAGCAGGCTTACCAGCTGGTGTAATTAACCTAGTTCAAGGTGAAGTAGAAACGGGTAAAGCCCTTGCTGCTCACAAAGGGATTGATGGCTTGTTCTTTACGGGTTCTTCGCGTACTGGTCATATTTTACATGAACAGTTTGCGGGTCAACCGGGTAAAATTTTAGCGCTAGAAATGGGTGGTAATAATCCACTTATTATTACTGACGTTGAAGACACTAAAGCAGTTGTTCACGATATTATTCAATCAGCGTTTATCTCAAGCGGCCAGCGTTGTACATGTGCACGTAAATTGTTTTTACCTAAAGGTAGCAAAGGCGATGCAATTTTAGAGCGCCTTATCACTGCAACTAAAGCGATTAAAGTAGGCAACTACGATGATGCAGACCAGCCATTTATGGGCTCTATGATCTCATCAGCGGCAGCTGCAGGCATGGTTAAAGCGCAAAACGAGCTTGTTGAGCTTGGCGCTCAAGTATTAGTAGAGCTTGAGCACACAGCCAATACCGGTTTTGTAACACCAGGTATTATTGAGTGTACAAATATTAGTGATTTCCCAGATGAAGAACATTTTGGACCACTTTTAAAAGTATTCCGCTTTGACGACTTTGACCAAGCCATTGATAAAGCAAACGATACAACCTTTGGTTTATCGGCTGGTTTATTAAGTGATAGTACAGCAGATTACGACCATTTTTTACGTCGTATTCGCGCTGGTATTGTTAACTGGAACCGCCCAATTACTGGCGCATCAAGCGCAGCACCATTTGGTGGTATTGGCGCATCGGGCAATCACAGAGCAAGCGCGTATTACGCAGCTGATTACTGTGCATACCCAGTTGCTTCAGTAGAGCTTGAAAAAGTAGCGATGCCAGCAACACTAAGCCCAGGCTTAAAAATAGATTAAGTAGTAATACTACTTAATTATTATAAAAGCAGCTTCGGCTGCTTTTTTTGTATTGCTATCGTACAAGGCTAGTAATTATCGACTCTTTCTGCTTAAATCAGCATAATTAAATATATTTAGGTGGTTCGCATAATGGTTTTAGATAGGCAAGGGTACGATGATTTGATCATGTATCTAACTCAAAATTTAGCATTGTTTGAGAAGCCAGGCGAAATAAAACCAGGCGCTCCAACAGTAATGGAATTAATCGAAGACGTTATTGCACAAAATGTGATGCTTATTTGCGAGCAGCACACAGACCTCAACACAGAGCAGCGTAGTCAAATTGTACGTGAAGTTGATGGCATAGTTTACGATTTAGAAGAAGTCCTCAGCAGCATCACCTCACAGCCTGTCACGGTTGAACAGCATGCCTTTATAGATGAATTTGCAGGTTTAGTGAAAAACCTCTTTGATAGCGCTTTAGCACAACAATCTTAGCCATTTTATAGCCCTGCGTTGCATTTTCATTTGCAACTACGGCTAAGTTGCTTACAATCAAGAAAATATTTTTTGAGATATAACAATGCAAGCAAATGTAAAATGGGTTGAAGGCGATACGTTTATTGGCCGTTCTAATTCTAACCACAATGTTGTGTTTGATGGCGGCAGCGATAGTGCAGCACCAAGCCCAATGGAAATGGTTTTAATGTCAGTTGGCTGTTGCTCATCAGTTGATGTGGTTAGTATTTTAAAAAAAGCTAAACAAGATTTTTCAGACGTACAAGTGCAACTCTGTGCAGAACGCGCCGAAACAGCACCGCGCGTGTTTACCAAAATCAACTTACACTTTGTTGTTAAAGGCAATAATGTGTCTGAAAAGCACCTTGCACGTGCAGTTTCACTCTCTGCTGAAAAGTATTGCTCGGTTGCATTAATGCTTGATAAAACAGTAGAAATTACGCATAGCCACGAAGTTGTGCAAGATCAAGCAAAATAACGCTTTTTCCACGAGGAAAATTCGTATAAAATCCGCGAACTTTTCATTCTGCAGGTGCAGAACCCACTAATTTATAGGTTGGTTTATTATGAACAAACCCTTCGATAAACTTAAACTTCATGGCTTTAACAATTTAACCAAAAGTTTAAGCTTTAGTATTTATGATATTTGTTACGCAAAGACCGAGCAACAACGTAAAGAATATATTGAATATATCGATGAGCAGTACAGTGCAGATAGACTAACCGATATTTTAGGTGAAGTTGTTGATATTATTGGTGCTAACATTTTAAATGTAGCGCGCCAAGATTATGAACCGCAAGGCGCAAGTGTAACTATTTTGGTTTCAGAAGAACCAGTAGAAGAGCAGCAAAATTACGATGCTGACGAAGCACCAGGCCCATTACCTGATTCAGTTGTTGCACACCTAGATAAAAGCCATATTTGTGTACACACATACCCAGAAGCTCACCCTGATGATGGTATTTGTACATTCCGTGCTGATATTGAAGTATCTACCTGTGGCATTATTTCGCCACTTAAAGCGTTAAACTTCTTAATTCATAGCCTTGAGTCAGACGTAGTAACAATAGACTACCGCGTTCGTGGTTTTACCCGCGACATAAACGGTGTTAAGCACTACATTGATCATGCTATTAGCTCGATTCAAAACTTCATGACAGAAGATACAAAAGAAGCGTACCAAATGATGGACGTGAACGTGTATCAAGAAAACCTGTTCCATACTAAAATGATGTTAAAAGAAACCGACTTAAATACCTATTTATTCGGCCTTTCTACTGATGAGTTATCGGATGAAGAAGAAGACGAGATCCGCTCTAAGCTGACTCGCGAAATGCAAGAAATATTCTATGGCCGTAACCTGCCAGATACAGAATAATAGCAACCAATTAAATTAAAAATGGCGCTCAGTGAGCGCCATTTTTTTATGCCTAAAAAAGCCCAGCTAATTAACTTAGCTGGGCTTTTGAATATATAGCGTATTAATTAATCATGCTGTAAATAAGTGCAAATACAGCAAGTGAGCCAACCGCTAATATAAATAGCGTGCTTAAACGGTTGCGGTATTTATGAAGTGCAGGCACTTTATAAACTGCAATCATTGGCATGATGAATAAAATCATCGCGATGATAGGGCCCGATAACTGATCCATCATGTCTAAAATACTTGGGTTTTTAACAGCGCAAAACCAAATAGCTAAAAACATAATTAACACACCAATTTTATCAGCCGCTTTTGCGCTTAAGCTTGTTTGTTTAGTTACTAAACCCGTAAAGCTCTCACGTGCCCCTAAAAAGTGACCCAAAAACGACGATGTAATAGCAATAAAGGCAACAAGCGGCCCAAGTGTGGCAATAAACGAGTTATCAGTAATATTAGCAAGGTAGGATAAAACCGATACGTTAGCGGCTTTAGCAGCGGCCATTTGCTCGCCTGTAAGCGACAGCACGCAAGAGAAAACAAATAATAGTACAAAGGTAATAAGTAGTAAGCTAGTGCGCTTTAAAATCGCCTCAGCCTTATGTGTAGCTTGCTCGCCGTAGTGACCGCGTTGCACGTTTACAAAGCTTGAGATAGCCGCTGCGTGGCTAAACGAAAACACAATAATAGGAATCGATAACCACAACGTTTTACCAAAGCTGCCCATTTCAGGCAGTGTCATATCTGGCATTTGCCAGCTTGGGATTAAATAAAGTGATAAAAAGAACAATATACCCACAAGCGGGTAAACTAAAATAGCAAAGGCACGCAGCATTAAGCGCTCGCCGCCCATCATTAAGCTAATCATACCTGCAACTAATACACCTGAAAGCAACACGCGAGAAGGTGATTCCATCCCCATTTGATTAACCATAAAGCTATCAACGGTATTGGTTAAGCCCACACCGTAAATAAGCAAAATTGGGAATATAGATAAAAAGTACAATAAAGAGATTAACCGCCCGGCAGTCACACCAAAGTGCTCTTCAACTACATCGGTAAAATCAGCATCTTTATTTTTTGATGACAGTACAAAACGCGCTAATCCACGATGTGCACAAAAGGTCATTGGAAATGCTAAACATGCCAAAATAATTAACGGCCAAAAACCGCCAATACCAATGTTAATAGGTAAAAATAAAATACCCGCACCAACGGCGGTACCAAAAAGACTTAAAGTCCACTGCGTATCGTGCAGGTTCCATTTAGAAGTGGTTGTGTTTGCAGGTGTGTGTGCACCTGTTGTTGATGCATTTGAATGCGTTGCATCTTGAGATGTTGTCATGTGTGTATTTATCCATTATTTAAATAATAATCGCGCGCAAGAATATAGTTTTTAGCTAAAAATTTCATGTTTTGAGAGGATTTGTAGACTAATTAATTAGACCAAATTGGAGGGTAAGTGTCATGAATACGAAACAGCGGTGTAAAAGTGAGCAAACCCTTAAGCGCCAACACCACATTATAATTTTAAAGTAGGTTGGTTAGAGCGCAGCGAAACCCAACACGCCATAGCGTCACGCCAGCAGCAAAGCCAAGATCTAAGATAGGCAGTTCTCATAACGTAAAAATAGCGGCTGGTCATTTTTTATTGGTTTTCATTTAAAAATCAAAGTCTGCTCTCAAAAGCTGTTAAGTAGAAGCCATTGATCTGAACTTCATAGGAGATTTTTATTAAACTCCGTTATACTTCCTGCAATTGAATATGCCAAACGAAGTAAATAGGCCGCTAACTGTAATGAGCAAAGACATTCTTTTCCATACTACTTTTGCGCACGAAACCAGTAAAACATGGGTTGTATTTGTCCATGGAGCAGGTGGTAGTTCGGCAATTTGGTTTCGTCAGCTTAAAGCCTATAAAAAAGAATATAATGTGTTGTTGCTAGATCTTCGTGGTCACGGTAAATCGAATAACTTAGTACAAAACTTTGTTGATAATAATTATTCATTTAATAATGTCTCTAAAGACATTATCGATGTGTTAGATCATAACAATATCACCAGCGCACACTTTGTTGGTATTTCATTGGGCACAATACTCATTCGAAATATTGCTGAAATTGCGCCGCAATATGTTTCTAGCATGGTACTAGGTGGAGCGGTTACTCGTTTTAATACTCGCAGTAATACATTGGTTTATTTAGGTAATACTTTTAAACACTTCTTGCCTTATATGTGGCTGTATCGCTTATTTGCTTTTATTATGATGCCTAAAAAGCGCCATAAAGAATCTCGACTTTTATTTGTTCGTGAAGCAAAGCGCTTGTGCCAAAAAGAGTTTATAAAATGGTTTAAACTAGCCATGGACGTAAACCCCTTAATGCAGTACTTCAAAGAAAAAGACATTGATATACCCATTCTTTACATAATGGGTAAGGAAGATCATATGTTCCTTGGCCCAGTTAAAGAAATGGTAAAGCGCCATAAAAACAGCGTACTGCAAACTATTCACCATTGCGGCCATGTCTGTAATGTAGAGCGCCCTGACTTATTCAATCAGCACTCGCTTGCATTTATCGCCCAGCAAAATCGTTAAAGGCTATCGGTTTTAAAAGCGTTCAATTAATGGCAAGTAGTTAGAAACAAATGTTTAGTAGCATCATAAGAGAATAGGAACAGATTACTTTTTGTCTTTTCCCTAAACTAAAAACAAGGCCTGATCCTAAATGGTAAATTGTATATAACTACTTTTTATATGTTGAGCACAGTACTAAAACTTTATGAAGTTGGTTAGTTAAGCATTTGTAATACTAAATGGAGATTGGTGAAGTTATGAAATTGTCTAATTACTTTCACATCAATGGCGAAAAGGCCTTACATAAAAACTTTTTGTTTTGGTTGGCGACTATATCACCATTGATTTTAGCTTTGTTCTTTGCGTATCCCTTAATTGATAGGCTTAAGTTGTCAGGGACAGCGGACGCGTATTCTAATTTTATTTCAATATTTAAACTACCTCTCTGGATTGCGTCTGGAAGTCTGATATTTGGGGTAACAGTTAGTAGGTTCCATAGTTCAGAACAACGAGCAATTACAATTAAGCAAAGTATAAATCAAAATAATTTCTCTAATTACTTGAATCATCGAGATCATTTTCAGAAATACCTAACCTCAATATCTGCGACTTTTGATATAGAGGTAGATTCCTTTAAGATATACGGAATAATCTTTAGCAGCTCTACTCCATATAATGCGAATGTAATGCTATCTTCTGGTATATCTGATTTCGTTTGTGAAAAATTTGAAACCGAGTTTTGGTCAAAAATGAAGTTTACTGCGCCAAACTTTACTAAGAAAGAGGTTAATATTTATTTTCCTAGGTTTGCTAAATCAATTGGAATTAATGCAGAGCATATAACACTGGATGACTTTGAGGAGTTAAAGTCATTATTAGTAAAAACTCGCAAAATCTATCGCCGCGCAATGGAGTATGGAGTGACTAGGGAGCAATCTGAATCTTTTCAAGAAATAGAAGAATCTGGATTTTCTATTCTAATAGGTGAGTTTAGTGAGTGGGCTAGTGAAAACAATTTTAAAGGCCGATGGTAAAAATGCTTTTATCTCCTCAAAAAGTAACCGTTCTCTCACTGCTTATTTAATATCTCCAGATTGCACTTAATATGCAGGCTATCACTTGTCTTGCTGACAACTGATAGCTAACCACTTAAAGCTGCTGTTACTCTTCCACCGCACTCACAATAAAATACGGATTTAAGTATTCATCTTTGGTGTTATAAATAAGCGGGCTGCCATCAAGCTTAGTGACTTTTGCACCGGCTATTTCGGCGATGGCGTGGCCTGCGCCTGTATCCCATTCGCAAGTTGGACCTAAGCGCGGGTAAATATCGGCGCTGCCCTCAGCGACTAAACACAGTTTTAGTGAGCTGCCTTTAGACACCATTTCAACCTCATCAAAGCGTTTCACAAACTCGGCTAAATCGGGTGATGGGTGCGAGCGGCTGCCTACAACTCGAATTAACCCTTTGTTAGGTTTGGTAGTTACCTTAAGCTCAATTCGCTCATCGCCTTTATCTTTAAATGCGCCAATGGCTTCGGCAGCTAAGTACGATACACCAAGGGCAGGTGCATCAACTACGGCCAAAATAGGAATGCCGTTTTTAATTAGGGCGATGTTTACGGTAAATTCACCGTTCTTTTTAATAAATTCTTTAGTGCCGTCGATTGGGTCAACTAACCAGTAGCTTTTCCACGTTTGGCGTACATCCCAGCTTATGTCGGCGTTTTCTTCACTGAGTATTGGAATATCAGGTGTGAGCTGTTGAAGCCCTGCCACAATCAGTTTATGAGCTGCTAAATCGGCGTCGGTTACGGGGCTTTCATCGGCTTTGTACTCAACGTTAAAATCCTTTTCGTAAATTCCCATTATCGCTTGGCCTGCTTTACGGGCAAGGATGAGGGTTTCTTCTAGCAGTTCGGTTTGATTCATGGGGTTAACCTATATTATGTGCTTTTGTTTTAGATACGTTATCAGTTGTGTAACCGATTGGTCTAGGGTGTTTTTACTTGTATCTAAAATTATTTCTGGATTGTTTGGCACTTCGTAGCTTGAATCGATACCAGTGAAGTGTTTTATCTCTCCAGCGCGGGCTTTTTTGTATAAGCCTTTTGGATCGCGGCTTTCGCATACATCCAGTGGGGTATCGATAAATACTTCAATAAATTCGCCGTCATCTACTAGGCTGCGCACCATGTCGCGTTCTGCTCTAAAAGGCGATATAAACGCAGTAAGTACTAACAAACCAGCGTCGGTCATTAGTTTTGCGGTTTCGCCTACGCGGCGTATGTTTTCAATGCGGTCTTCGTCGCTAAAGCCTAGGTCTTTACATAAACCGTGGCGTACGTTGTCGCCATCAAGCAGGTAAGTGTGCGTACCTTGCTGATTAAGCGCGGCTTCTAGTGCGTTTGCTACGGTACTTTTGCCAGAGCCTGAAAAGCCGGTAAACCATAAAATAGCGGGCTTATGTTTTTTTTGCTCACTACGCTGTGCTTTTGTAGTTGCGTAGTTATGCCAAACTATATTTTCATCCATAGTGAGAGTCTCTTATGCTGTGAGCGCAGGTATTAAAACGGAAATACCAGCGGGATCAGGGTTAATACCGTGATTGAATAAATAATAGAAAGGGGTAAGCCCATCACTATGTAATCTTTTAAGCGATAGTTACCCGCGCTATAAACCATTAGGTTAGTTTGATACCCAAATGGCGATATAAAGCTGGCTGATGCGCCAAAGGCAACCGCCATAATAAACGGTAGTGGGTCTACATTAAAACCAACCGCGAGCGAGTAAGCAACAGGGAACGATAAGGCAGCTGCTGCGTTATTAGTAATAAGCTCGGTAAATAATACGGTCATTAAAAATATAGCTATAAATGCGCCGTATGGGCCAAAGTCGCCAAGTACCATAAACATGGCGTCGGATATTTGCCCGGCAAGTCCGGTGCCTATCATTAATTTAGCAAGGCCAATGGCGCTACCTACAACTACGAGTAACTCGATAGGAAAACGGCGTTTTACTTCGTTAAGTTTTATGGTGCCGCTGAGCATTAAGCCAATCAGTAATACTAATAAGCCTTTAACCAGCGGCACTATGCCAATAATGCTTAAACCCAGTACTGCGGCAAAGCTTAGTAGCACAATATTTGATTGCTTAGGTGCAAGGTGGGCTTGTAAGTCAAACCCTGAAATATACACAAATTCGCGCTTTAAATTAGGCAAGGTGTAAAAGTTTTTGCCTGGTGCGAGTATAAGTGAGTCGCCAGCTTGTAATTGCACTTGCCCAAGGCCACCTTGTAAGCGGTCGTGTCCACGGCGAATGGCAATAACAGCAGCATGAAACTGCTCTCTAAAGCGGGCTTCTTTTACGGTTTTACCAATAAATTTTGAAGATTGACTTACGACTACTTCTACTAAGTGCTCTATGTCTTTTTGATGATTCTCGTGCACTACTTTTAAACCGTCGAAACGGGTAAGTAATGGCACCGATTTTATGTCACCTACAAACAGCAGCACGTCGTCTTTTTGAATAATTTGCTGTGGAGTGACTGCGCAAATTCGGCTCCCGTCGCGAATGATTTCAGCAAGGAATAAGTCTTTTAAATCACGCAGGCCGTTTTCTTCTACGGTTTGGCCTATTAATTTTGAGTTTGCTTGTACTTTACCTTCTAGGTAAAAAGGCACGACTTCTTGGTCGCTTTTACCATTGTCGGGTAAGTATTTAAGCATTACTAAAATAGTAATTAGGCCTACGCTTAGCGCGCCTAAACCTACTAAGGTAAAGTCAAAAAAGCCCAGCGGTTCCATGCCCGCATCTACTGCAAAGCCATTAACGATTAAGTTGGTTGATGTACCAATAAGCGTAATAGTGCCGCCCAAAATAGCAGTGTACGACAGCGGTAATAATAGCTTTGAAGGGGAGTGATTAGGATTGTCTTTAATCGCTGTAATAAGCGATGCAACAACGGCGGTATTGTTAGTGAACGACGATAAAAAGGCGGTTGATAAGCCCAATTTTGTTACCGATTTTACTAAACTACCTTTAGATAGCGATTGCGCTAACTTTTGAATTAGGGTGGTTTTTTCTATTGCGGTCGACACTAACACCAATAGTACTAAAGTGATAAGCGACGGGTTAGCGTAGTTAACTAACATGCTTTCAAGATCGATTAGCCCTGCTAAGTAGCTGGTGCCAATAGCGCTTACAAATAACCATGCTGGATTAATACGGGTGCCAAAAAGGCACCCGACTAAGGTAAGCATAATGCCTGTTAAAACGAGCTGTTCTACCATGCTTTTAAATTCCTAACAGGCTAAAGTTAACTTATAACTTAGAGATATCAAGCGCTTGCCAATGCGGGAAGTGCTTGCGTACTAAGCTGTTAAATTCAACTTCAAATTCGCTAAAGTTACTTTGCTTTGTTTGGCTTTGCAGTACTTGCTCAATCATACCGGCAGCAACAGTTAAGTTTGATAAGCGATCGATTAGGATAAACGAGCCTGTTTCGTGATTGCTGTGGTACTCGTCTGCCAAAATAGTTTCGGTTAGTTCAAGCGTTACAATCGCAATTTCGTTTAACTGCAGTGTGTCGCTAGTGCCGTGCTCAAGCGTGTTTACATCAATTGTGTAGTCAATCTTTTTAACAATAGCTGAGGTGTTTTTGCTGCCTAGTTTTAGGTTATAGCTTTTACCTAATACTAATGGCGATTCATGCATCCACACAATTTTAGCTTGCAGCTGGTTAGTAACAGCGGCCGTTGAATTTGCAGGTACGATTACATCCCCTCGGCTAATATCAATTTCGTTATTTAGGGTAACGGTAATTGCTTGGCCTGCTTCGGCGCTGTCTAGGTTGCCATCAAAGGTAACAATTTCTTTAATGCTTGATGTTTTACCCGACGGTAATACTTTTATAGCATCGCCTACGTGCATCTTGCCCGATGTAAGTGTGCCCTGAAAACCACGGAAGTTTAAGTTAGGACGCACGACATATTGCACCGGTAGGCGCGCTTCAAAGCCTGTATCTGTTTCGGCTGCTGGCGAATCTTCTAGTAATTCAAGTAGCGGCTTGTCGGTGTAATACGGTGTATGTGCAGAGCGTGTTACTACGTTGTCGCCTTTAAGCGCCGACATAGGCACAAACTTAATGTTTGATACGTTAAGTTGCTCAGCAAATTTAAGGTAATCAGCCTTAATTTTTTCATACACGGTTTCGTCAAAATCAACGATATCCATTTTATTAACGGCAACAACAAACTGTTTAATGCCCAGCGAGTCACAAATAAAGCTATGGCGCTTAGTTTGTACTTGTACGCCGTAACGCGCATCAACCAAAATAATGGCGACATCGCTTGTTGATGCACCCGTTACCATGTTGCGGGTGTATTGCTCGTGCCCAGGCGTGTCGGCAATAATAAATTTACGCTTAGCCGTTGAAAAGTAACGGTACGCTACGTCAATGGTAATGCCTTGCTCACGCTCAGCTTGTAGGCCATCAACTAATAATGCAAGGTCAAGATCTTCACCTGCGTTACCTACTTTTTCGTTATCTTTATGAAGGGCAGCTAGCTGATCTTCATAAATTTGGTGGCTGTCGTGCAGTAGGCGGCCAATCAATGTTGATTTACCGTCATCTACGCTGCCACAAGTAAGCATGCGTAATAAGCTTTTGTCTTGTTGGCGTGCTAGGTAGGCGTCTATGCCTATTTCTTTTACTTCGTTAAATGTATCGTTATTTTGGCTAGACATTAAAAATACCCCTCACGTTTTTTCTTCTCCATTGAGCCGGCTGAATCATGGTCAATAACACGACCTTCACGTTCAGATGACGTAGATAGCAGCATTTCTTCGATGATTTCGGTTAGAGTACTGGCTGTTGATTCAACTGCACCGGTAAGTGGGTAGCAGCCTAATGTACGAAAACGTACAGATTTCATTTGCGGTACTTCACCTTCATTAAGAGGCATACGCTCATCGTCAACCATAATCAAAGTACCGTCGCGCTCAACTACTGGGCGATCTTTAGCTAGGTACAATGGCACCATTTCGATGTTTTCTTGATAAATGTATTGCCAAATATCAAGCTCAGTCCAGTTAGATAATGGGAAAACACGAATGCTCTCACCCGGATTAACTTGGCTGTTGTAGGTATTCCAAAGCTCTGGGCGTTGGTTTTTAGGGTCCCAACGGTGGTGTTTGTCGCGGAACGAATAAACACGCTCCTTTGCGCGTGACTTTTCTTCGTCGCGGCGTGCGCCACCAAATGCAGCATCAAAGCCGTATTTATCTAGCGCTTGTTTTAAGCCTTGGGTTTTCATTATGTCGGTATGTTTACCCGAGCCATGCGTAAACGGGCCTACGCCCATTTCAATGCCTTCTGGGTTTTTGTGTACCAGTAGGTCAAAGCCGTATTCTTTAGCTATACGGTCGCGAAACTCAATCATTTCACGAAACTTCCAGTTGGTGTCTACGTGTAATAACGGAAACGGAATTTTTGCAGGGTAAAATGCTTTACGCGCTAAGTGCAAAAGTACCGACGAATCTTTACCAATAGAGTAAAGCATTACTGGGTTCTCAAACTCAGCGGCGACTTCGCGCATGATTTTGATACTTTCAGCTTCAAGTTGCTGAAGGTGAGTTAAAGCCATTGTTAGTCGTCCTACTAAAATGATTAAAAGTTACAAATTTAAAATTCGGTTATGTATTTGATACATCTGTTAGCGGCTGTGCAAAGCTGCTTGTTTGCTCGTTTTTCCCAAACCACGCTAGTTGCGAGTGCAGGGCAGCTACTTCACCAATAATGAGTAGCGCAGGCGATATAATGCTGTTGCGTTCAATTAAGTCGGCAAGTTCGCCTAATTGGCCTGTTACTACACGCTGATTTTTGCGTGTACCGTTTTCGATAATGGCAACAGGTGTGTCGGCTTTGCGGCCATGCTTTAAAAGCTCGCTTTGTATGTGCGGCGATTTAATTACGCCCATGTAAATAGCCAGCGTTTGATTTGCTTTTGCCAACGATTGCCAATCAAGTTCTTGGCCGTCTTTTTTACAGTGGCCAGTTACAAATTGAATGGCTTGTGCATGGTCACGATGCGTTAGCGGAATGCCCGCATAAGCACTACAACCTGCAGCGGCTGTAATACCCGGTACAATTTGATAATTTACGTTGTTAGCAGCCAGTACTTGTACTTCTTCGCCACCACGGCCATAAATAAACGGGTCACCACCTTTAATGCGGCATACCTTTTTGCCTTGTTTAGCAAGGTCGACCAGCATTTGGTTGGTATCTTCTTGAACAACACTATGATCGCCCAAACGTTTACCTACACAAATAAGGTCAGCATCGCGGCGCACTAGTTCCATAATCTCGTCAGAGACTAAAAAGTCGTAAACGACGACGTCGGCTTGTTGCATAAGTTGCAGTGCTTTAAGTGTTAAAAGCTCTGGGTCGCCAGGGCCTGCACCTACTACGTATACTTCGCCTTCAGGTTCTGCTTTTGCATCTAGCATTTGCTCTAGTTGCTGCTGTGCGGCTTGGGTATCGCCGGTTTGTACTTTACTCACGACAGATGAGTCGAACACGCCTTCCCAAAATTGGCGGCGGTCTGAAAAATGCTTAAAGCGTTTTTTTACTTTGTCTCTAAAGCCACCGACAAGTGTTGCAAGTGGGCCAATATGATGTGGAATAAGAGTTTCGAGCTTTTCGCGTAAGCGACGTGCAAGTACGGGCGCTGTGCCAGCACTTGATATAGCAATCGTAATTGGGTCACGGTCAACAATGGATGGGAATATAAACGTACATTTAGGCTGGTCATCAACCACGTTTACAAACACATTGCGGGCATTGGCAAGTTCAAATACGTTGTTGTTTACTTCATCGCGGTCGGTTGCTGCAATAACAAGCATTTTGCCATCAAGGTGCGATTCATCAAAATAAGCATCAATAAGCGTTACTTCATTATTATGTGCATGCTCTTTTAGTTCGTCGCAAAACCAAGGTGCTACTAAAGTAACGCTTGCTCTCGCTTTTAAAAACGCGCGACATTTGCGTAATGCGACCTCTCCACCGCCAACAACCAATACTGGTTTGTTGTCGAGTTTGGTAAAGATAGGTAAATACTGCACGTTAATAAGACCCCTAAACAAATTCAAATATAAGAAAACGCTTTATTCTGATAAGCAGAATATAGCGGCTATCAATAAGTAAAAAATAATTAAAACCAAGTTGATATAACCAAAAGTTATAATAGGTGGGCTTTTTAGGCCTAAGAGCTAGTTAACAAGGGATTGCGCCGAGTTACAAGTAAAATAACCAGCTTATAGTGTTTGGTTATGAGCTATAGCGAGTTTGGTTTAATTTGTTAATATGGAGGCATATCAAATTTTGTACTTATACCAATTGCATTAAATTAGTGATCTATTATAGCGACGAGAAAATAGCTCAATAACAAGGCTAAAATTATGATACATAGTTGTTCTATATAAATAGTTTTTAACGTAGTTAGTGCGTTATTTAATACGCTAAAATGATCATATTTTTAATAAAATTGGTATTACATAAGCAACGGAGCTCTAATGACACAACACCAAAAAGATGCCGCATTAGCAGTCGCACTGATGGATTTAACAAGCTTAAACACCAGCGATACCACCAAAAGCATTCAAGCACTTGTTGATAGCATAAATCCTACCTTAGGCACGCCTGCCGCAGTATGTGTTTATAGCAATTTTGTTGATGATGCAAAAATAGCACTCGCAGCGCGTGAGCTTAACCACGTAAAAGTCGCAACAGTCACTAACTTTCCTACGGGTGATGCTCCACTGAGTGATGTAATTAACGAAACACTCATTGCTATAGAGCGCGGCGCAGACGAAATTGATTTGGTTATTCCTTATAAAAAACTCATAGCAGGCGATGCTCAAACTGTACTTAGTTATGTAAGCGAAAGTAAAAAAGCGTGTGGGTCGCGCGCGCAACTTAAAGTAATAATAGAAAGCGGTGAGCTAAAAACCGACGCGCTTATTACTCAAGCCACTGAGCTTGCAATTGAAGGCGGTGCTGATTTTGTAAAAACCAGTACGGGTAAAGTGGCCATTAATGCGACCCTTGAATCAACAAAAATTATGCTAACAGCCATTAAAAACTCAAACAAACGTGTGGGCTTTAAAGCGGCCGGCGGTGTTAAAAATGTTGCCGATGCTAGTGATTATTTAGCGCTAGCACGCGCAATAATGGGTGATGATTATTTGCAAGCAAATACATTTAGGTTTGGTGCTTCAAGCTTGTTAAGTGACGTTTATAAAACCATAGGGAAATAATCAATATCTTTGGATTATAGGTTTATCTAACCGATTAAATTATTAGCAGTTTAAACAATAATGTAATTAATTAATTAGATTTTCCAATGTGGGTATCTTTTAGGCTTGTGTTAATGAACTGCGTAAGTATAATAGGCATCCACTTTGCAGGGGCGTAGTTCCAATTGGTAGAACAGCGGTCTCCAAAACCGATGGTTGGGAGTTCGAATCTCTCCGCCCCTGCCAGTTTTACTTGTTATTTGAGTAGTCTGAGATTAAAAACCGGTTTAAATTAAGTCTGTTTTTAAGTTTAGATTTTAATGGATTAACCCTGCCGTAGTGTAGGGTTGTTGTGTCTGTAGTTAAGGTAATAATATTATGAGCACGAATGTAGAAACACCATCAAGTGCGATGGAGTCAGTAAAGTGGTTAGTAGCAATCGCGCTACTTGCAGGCGCAGTTGTTGGTAATCACATGTATGCAGATCAATCTGTATTACTACGTGCTATTGGCGTTGTTGTTGCAATAGCGGCCGGATTAGCAATTGCCTCGCAAACATTTAAGGGACGTAACTTTCTTGCTTTCGCTAAAGAAGCTCGAATTGAAGTACGCAAAGTTATTTGGCCAACGCGCCAAGAAACTACCCACACGACATTAATTGTAATGGTTGCAACAGTGATTATGGCACTTATCCTTTGGGGATTAGATGGCATTTTATTCCGCGCTGTAGGCTTTTTAACTGGATTGGAGATCTGATCCCATGTCGGATGAGAACGAGAACAAAGAAATTAAGTTACGTTGGTATGTAGTACAGGCCTTTTCTGGTTACGAAAAGCGTGTAGCTCAAACGTTAATTGAACATATTAAAATCGAAGGTCTAGAATCGAGCTTTGGTGAGATACTAGTACCAACTGAAGAAGTTGTTGAGATGCGCGCTGGCCAAAAGCGTAAATCTGAGCGTAAATTCTTCCCAGGTTATGTATTAGTACAAATGGATATGAATGACGCAAGCTGGCACTTAGTGAACAGCACAGAACGCGTTATGGGCTTTATTGGTGGTACGTCTGATCGTCCTGCTCCTATCAGCCCTAAAGAAGCTGAGCGCATTCTTAATCGCCTACAAGAAAATGCTGAAGCACCTAAACCTGCTACATTATTTGAACCAGGTGAAGTTGTACGCGTTACAGATGGTCCATTTGCAGATTTCAGTGGTGTAGTTGAAGAAGTTGACTACGAAAAGAGCCGCGTAAAAGTATCTGTACTTATTTTTGGTCGTTCTACGCCAGTTGAGCTTGAATTCGGTCAAGTTGAGCAAGATAAGTAATTGATTAAAAAAGCTTCGCTAATTTTTATTTAAATTTTGGCATGAAGCTTGAAAAAGGCCGCTGATTAACTTATAATCAGCGGCCTTTTTGTATTAAGGTAAAATTTATTTTTTACTGTACAAAAAGTACGAAACCAATTTTTAAACTGGGAAGCCGTTAGAGTACGCGTCCTCGCGCGCACAAGGCTGAGACCCACCAAATGAGGTATTTATAATGGCTAAAAAAGTTGAAGCTCTAATCAAGCTACAAGTTGCCGCTGGTATGGCTAATCCTAGTCCTCCAGTAGGTCCTGCACTAGGTCAACACGGTGTAAACATCATGGAATTCTGTAAAGCGTTTAACGCACGTACAGAGTCTATCGAAAAAGGCGCTCCAGTTCCTGTAGTGATCTCTGTTTACGGTGACCGTTCATTTACGTTCGACATGAAAACGCCACCTGCTGCTTACTTACTTAAGAAAGCTGCTGGTATCAAGTCAGGCTCAGGCCGTCCTAACACTGATAAAGTAGGCACAGTAACTCGTGCTCAACTTGAAGAAATTGTTGAGACAAAACGAACTGACCTTACAGCTGCCGATATGGACGCAGCGGTTCGCACTATCGCAGGTTCTGCGCGTGCGATGGGCTTGAACGTAGAGGACTAAGAAATGGCTAAATTAACTAAACGTATGCGTACTATCCGCGAAAAAGTGGAAGTAACTAAAGATTACGAAATCAATGAAGCAGTTGCTCTTTTAAAAGAGTTAGCGACAGCTAAATTCGTAGAAAGTGTTGACGTTGCCGTTAACCTTGGTATCGATGCTCGTAAATCTGATCAAAACGTTCGTGGTGCTACTGTACTACCTAACGGTACTGGTCGTGACGTTCGTGTTGCTGTATTCACACAAGGCGCTAATGCAGAAGCTGCAAAAGAAGCCGGTGCTGAATTAGTAGGTATGGAAGATCTTGCTGAACTAGTTAAAAAAGGCGAGATGAACTTTGACGTTGTTGTTGCATCACCAGACGCTATGCGTGTTGTTGGTCAACTAGGTCAAATCTTAGGCCCACGTGGTCTAATGCCAAACCCTAAAACTGGTACTGTAACGCCTAACGTTGCAGAAGCAGTTAAAAATGCTAAAGCAGGTCAAGTACGTTACCGTAATGACAAAAATGGCATCATCCATACTACTATTGGTAAGGTTGATTTCACTGCAGAGCAGTTACAACAAAACCTTGAAGCTCTAATTGTTGCGCTTAAGAAGGCTAAACCTTCTCAAGCTAAAGGTGTTTACTTGAAGAAAGTAACTATCTCTACAACAATGGGCGCAGGTGTTTCTGTTGACCAAAACACTTTAAGCACTATTGTTGCTTAATTGAGTGTTTACATGGCGTGAAATTTGTACTATAATTTCGCGCCATTTTGTTGATTAATTTATTAATTTGCAAAGTAAAGAATTCGGGTTGAAGTCCATAATTTCGTTAAGCCTTCGGGGTTAACGATAAATTGGGCTTCCGTCCAAGACCGTAGGTGGCTTCGGCCTTAATATTCACCTACGTAGACGGTGTAGACCCCAGATAGATTTTTCCTAATCCTTCTGGCTCTCGCCGTAAAAAGCATCTCTACCTTGTTTGGTAGGGAAGAGTAGAACAGGGGAATCCGATAATCGGTACCCCCATTAAACCAGGAGTAACACCCATGGCTTTAAATCTTCAAGGCAAAAAAGCAATAGTTGCTGAAGTCAACGAAGCAGCCAATGGTGCTCTATCTGCAGTTGTTGCAGATTCTCGTGGTGTAACAGTTGGCGCAATCACTGCCCTTCGTAAAGAAGCTCGTGCAAATGGTGTTTGGATGAAAGTTGTCCGTAACACTTTAGCAAAACGTGCTCTTGAAGGAACAGATTTTGAGTGTCTTTCTGATTCATTTGTTGGTCCAAGCTTAATCGCTTTCTCATCAGAGCACCCAGGTGCTGCTGCGCGTATCTTTTCAGATTTCGCGAAAAAGAATGAGAAATTCGAGCTTAAAACGGCCGCTTTTGAAGGAAATGTTGTTGATGCAGCAATGCTTGCTACATTACCTACATACGATGAAGCTGTTGCACGCTTAATGAGTGCTATGAAAGAAGCGTCTGCTGGCAAATTGTGTAAAACAATTGAAGCAGTACGTGTACAGAAAGAAGAGCAAGCTGCTTAATTTTAAGCTGTTTAATCTCACTTTCGGTGTAAAATTTATTTGGACTTAATGTCCGTTAATTATTAGGAAATTTGTAATGTCTGTATCTAAAGACCAAATCCTTGACGCAATTGCTGAAATGTCAGTAATGGACGTTGTTGCTCTTATCGAAGCAATGGAAGAAAAATTCGGCGTAACTGCTGCAGCTGCAATGGTAGCTGGTCCAGCTGCTGAAGCTGCTGAAGAGAAAACAGAATTTGACGTAATCCTTACTGGCGCTGGCGCTAACAAGGTTTCTGCAATCAAAGCTGTTCGTAGCGCAACTGGCCTTGGCCTTAAAGAAGCGAAAGCTCTTGTTGAAGCTGCTCCTACACCTGTTAAAGAAGGTGTATCTAAAGAAGAAGCTGAAGCACTTGCAAAAGATCTTACTGAAGCTGGTGCTGAAGTTGAGGTTAAGTAATTTAGCTTTTGCTAAGTTCGCTGCCTGAGAAATCAGGCAAGGGCTGGTGATTATTTAATCACCGGCCTTTTTGCGCTATAGAGTGATGCACTCTTTTAGTTCAAATAAAATCTGATTTTTTCTTTACTTTCAACGCTTTATAGTTTGCTAGTGTTAAAGTGGGATCTAATTAGAACAACAGTTAAATGTTGTAAAATCTTGGCATAGCTGCCAGTTAAGTCTGTTCTTACAAGAACAGGTCGGGTCAAAGATCAGCAAGCTGAGGAACCCCATGGCTTACTCTTATTCTGAAAAGAAACGTATCCGTAAGGATTTTGGTAAACGTCCACAAGTTTTGGATATACCTTTTTTACTGTCTACACAGTTAGAATCGTTTAAAAAATTCTTAGTGCCGGACGCTGATGGCGATCATGGTTTGGAAGCTGCCTTCCGTTCTGTGTTCCCTATTAAAAGCTACTCGGGAAATTCTGAGCTTCAATACGTAAGTTACCGTATTGGTGAGCCAGTTTTCGATGTAAAAGAATGTCAAATTCGCGGTGTGACTTATTCTGCTCCACTTCGCGTGAAACTGCGTCTTGTTGTTATGGACAAAGAAGCACCAGGCACAGTTAAAGACATTAAAGAGCAAGAAGTTTACATGGGCGAAATTCCGCTCATGACAGATACCGGTACTTTTGTAATCAATGGTACAGAGCGTGTTATCGTTTCTCAGCTACACCGTAGCCCTGGTGTATTCTTTGATAACGACCGCGGTAAAACCCATTCATCGGGTAAAGTATTATATAACGCACGCGTTATACCTTACCGTGGTTCATGGTTAGACTTCGAATTTGATGCAAAAGATAACTTATATGTACGTATTGACCGCCGTCGTAAATTACCGGCGTCTATCATCCTACGTGCACTAGAGTATTCTAGCGAAGAAATCCTAGATATGTTCTTCGATAACACTACGTTTGAAGTAACGAATGGTAAAGTTCTTATGGAACTTGTACCTTCGCGTTTACGTGGTGAAACTGCCGCTTTTGATATCAAAAGCGAAGACGGTGAAGTATTTGTTGAAAGCGGTCGTCGTGTTACGGCTCGCCACATCAAGAGCATCGAGAAGAAAGGCATTAAGCAATTAGAAGTACCACATGAGTACATCATTGGCCGTATTGTAGCTAAAAACTATGTTGATGAGTCAACTGGTGAAGTTATTGCAAATGCAAATGACGAGCTAACTCTAGAGCTAATGGCTGAATTGGTTAAAGCCGGTCACACTAAAATTGATACGTTATATATCAATGAAGTGGACAGCGGTGCTTACATGTCAAATACATTGAACATTGACTCTTCAAGCAGCCGTTTAGAAGCACTAGTAGAAATTTACCGCATGATGCGCCCAGGCGAGCCACCGACGAAAGACGCGGCTGAAGCCTTATTCCAGAACTTGTTCTTCTCTGAAGAGCGTTATGACTTATCTACTGTAGGTCGTATGAAGTTCAATAGCCGTGTTGGTTACGATACAGACACAGGCCCAGGCACATTAAGCAAAGAAGACATCGTGTCTGTTATGAAAGTATTAATTGCTATTCGTAACGGTCAAGGCGATGTTGATGATATCGATCACTTAGGCAACCGTCGTATACGTAGTGTTGGCGAAATGGCTGAGAACCAATTCCGTGTTGGTCTAGTACGTGTTGAACGTGCTGTACGTGAGCGTTTAAGCTTAGGTGACCTTGACGCGATAATGCCACAAGATCTTATTAACGCTAAGCCTATTTCGGCAGCGGTTAAAGAGTTCTTCGGCTCGTCTCAGTTATCACAGTTTATGGACCAAAATAACCCACTATCAGAAGTTACGCATAAACGTCGTATCTCTGCATTAGGTCCGGGCGGTCTAACTCGTGAACGCGCAGGCTTTGAAGTACGTGACGTTCACGTAACTCACTATGGTCGCGTATGTCCAATCGAGACTCCTGAGGGTCCAAACATCGGTCTAATTAACTCGTTGTCTACGTACGCACGTACAAATGACTACGGTTTCTTAGAAACACCTTACCGCAAAGTGGTAGATGGTGTTGTAACTGATGAAGTTGATTACTTATCAGCCATTGAAGAAGGTCAGTTTGTTATCGCACAGGCGAACTCAAACTTAACTGAAACCAATGAGTTTGTTGATGAACTTATTCCATGTCGTCACAAAGGTGAATCTACCTTTATGGGTCGCATGGACCAGCAGTATATGGATGTATCACCACAACAGGTGATCTCTGTAGCGGCAGCACTTATCCCGTTCCTAGAACACGATGATGCTAACCGTGCATTGATGGGTTCAAACATGCAACGTCAAGCAGTACCAACATTGAAAGCGGATAAACCGTTAGTAGGTACTGGTATTGAGTTAACACTAGCGAAAGACTCTGGTGTAACTATCGTTGCTAAACGTGGTGGTGAAGTAATGTATGCTGACGCAAGTCGCATCGTTGTAAATGTACATGAAGAAGAACGCATCCCTGGTGAAGCGGGCATCGACATCTACAACTTAACCAAATACACACGTTCTAACCAAAATACATGTATTAACCAAAAACCAACTTGTATGGTTGGCGAACCGGTTACTCGTGGTGACGTGTTAGCAGATGGTCCTTCGACTGACTTAGGTGACTTAGCCCTTGGTCAAAACCTTCGCGTGGCATTCATGCCATGGAACGGTTACAACTTCGAAGATTCAATCTTGTTATCAGAGCGCGTAGTTGAAGAAGATCGTCTAACGACTATCCATATTCAAGAACTACAGTGTGTTGCCCGTGATACTAAATTAGGTCCTGAAGAGATCACTGCAGATATCCCGAATGTGGGTGAGTCTGCGCTAGGCAAGCTTGATGAATCAGGCGTTGTATATATTGGTGCTGAAGTTAAAGGCGGCGATATCCTAGTAGGTAAAGTGACTCCTAAAGGCGAGACACAGCTTACACCTGAAGAGAAGCTACTACGTGCTATCTTCGGCGAAAAAGCGTCTGACGTTAAAGACAGCTCTTTACGCGTACCAAACTCTGTAACTGGTACTGTAATTGACGTGCAAGTTTTCACCCGTGATGGTGTTGAAAAAGATAAACGTGCGTTAGAAGTTGAAGATATGCAGCTTCGCGAAGCGAAGAAAGACTTCAACGAAGAGTTCCGTATTTTAGAAGCAGGCGTTTTAGACCGTGCACGCAAGCTACTTATAGCTGCTGGTTTTGATGAAGATAAACTTGCATCTCTTAATGCTGAAAAAGTACTTACGCAAAGCCTTGCTGAAGAAGACAAGCAAGCTGAGCTTGAGCAACTAGCTGCACAGTACGATGAGCTTAAAGCTGAATACGATAAAAAGTTTGAAAACAAACGTCGTAAAATTACTCAGGGTGATGATTTAGCACCAGGCGTACTTAAGATTGTTAAAGTATACCTAGCTGTTAAACGTCGTATCCAACCGGGTGATAAAATGGCGGGTCGTCACGGTAACAAAGGTGTTATCTCGACTATCGTACCAGTAGAAGATATGCCTTACGATGACAAAGGTCGTACGGTAGATATCGTATTGAATCCACTAGGTGTACCATCGCGTATGAACATCGGTCAGATCCTTGAAACACATATGGGTCTTGCTGCACGTGGTATCGGTGAACGTATTGAAGAGATGATGAAAGAACAACGTGAGCTTCATGAGCTACGTGAATTCATCAAGCAAGCTTACGAAATTGGTGAATCTCGCCAAGTTGTAGACATTGCTAGCTTCACTGATGACGAAATTCGTCGTCTAGCTGAAAACTTAAAAGGTGGTTTACCAATAGCTACTCCTGCATTTGATGGCGCGAAAGAAAACGAAATCAAAGACATGCTTGAGCTTGGTGGATATCCTCGAAGTGGTCAGGTTACACTTTATGATGGCCGTACTGGCGATCAGTTTGAACGTCAAGTAACTGTTGGTTACATGTACATGCTTAAACTTAACCACTTGGTTGACGATAAGATGCACGCACGTTCTACTGGTTCTTATAGCCTTGTTACTCAGCAGCCGCTGGGTGGTAAAGCACAGTTCGGTGGCCAGCGTTTTGGTGAGATGGAAGTATGGGCACTTGAAGCTTACGGTGCTGCTTACACTCTACAAGAAATGCTAACAGTGAAATCGGATGACGTGAACGGTCGTACTAAGATGTATAAAAACATCGTTGATGGTAACCATAAAATGGAACCAGGTATGCCAGAATCGTTCAACGTATTGTTGAAAGAAATCCGCTCACTGGGTATCAACATCGAGTTGGAAGAAAATTAAGCCAATTAGATGCTGCAGTTAACGCTGCAGCATCTGTTACGGCTGAATAGAATGTAGGGACGAGACTATCCGTCCTCAAGATTAACTCCGACAGGAGAGCTAAGGTGAAAGACTTACTTAAGTTTCTGAAGCAACAAAATAAGACCGAAGAATTCGATGCAATTCGCATTGGTCTTGCTTCACCAGACATGGTTCGTTCATGGTCATACGGTGAAGTAAAGAAACCTGAGACTATTAACTACCGTACTTTCAAGCCTGAGCGCGACGGCTTATTCTGTGCCCGTATTTTCGGCCCAGTGAAAGATTATGAGTGTTTATGTGGTAAATATAAACGCCTTAAACACCGTGGTGTGATCTGTGAAAAGTGTGGCGTTGAAGTAACACTCACTAAGGTGCGACGCGATCGTATGGGTCATATCGACCTTGCGAGCCCAGTTGCACATATATGGTTTTTAAAATCATTACCGTCACGTATCGGCTTAATGCTAGATATGACGCTTCGTGATATTGAACGTGTTCTTTACTTCGAATCATTCGTAGTAACTGAGCCTGGTATGACAACGCTTGAGCGCGGTCAACTATTAGGTGAAGAAGAATACTTAGATTCACTAGAAGAGCACGGTGATGAGTTTGAAGCGAAGATGGGTGCTGAAGCAGTTTTAGACTTGCTTCGTGAACTCGATCTTGCTCAATTAATTGCTGAAATGCGTGAAGAGTTACCAACAATTAACTCTGAAACTAAGCGTAAAAAGATCACTAAACGTCTTAAGTTAATGGAATCGTTCCACCAATCAGGTAATAACCCTGAGTGGATGATCATGACAGTACTTCCAGTATTGCCACCAGATCTACGCCCATTAGTACCATTAGACGGTGGTCGTTTTGCGACATCTGATCTAAATGACCTTTACCGTCGTGTTATTAACCGTAACAACCGTCTTAAGCGTCTACTAGATTTAGCAGCACCAGACATTATTGTACGCAACGAAAAACGTATGTTACAAGAAGCGGTAGATGCGCTACTTGATAACGGTCGTCGTGGTCGTGCAATTACAGGTTCTAACAAACGTCCTCTTAAATCACTTGCTGATATGATCAAGGGTAAGCAAGGTCGTTTCCGTCAGAATCTACTTGGTAAGCGTGTAGATTATTCAGGCCGTTCTGTTATCACAGTAGGTCCTACACTTAAGCTTCACCAATGTGGTCTTCCTAAGAAGATGGCACTAGAGCTATTTAAACCATTCATCTATGGCAAATTAGAGCGTCGCGGCATGGCTACGACAATCAAAGCAGCTAAAAAGATGGTTGAACGTGAAGTTCCGGAAGTATGGGATGTACTTGACGAAGTAATTCGTGAACATCCAGTATTACTTAACCGTGCACCAACACTTCACCGTTTGGGTATCCAAGCGTTTGAGCCTGTGCTTATCGAAGGTAAAGCGATTCATTTGCATCCATTAGTATGTGCGGCTTACAACGCCGATTTCGATGGTGACCAAATGGCGGTACACGTACCGTTAACAATCGAAGCGCAGCTTGAAGCTCGTGCATTGATGATGTCAACAAACAACATTCTATCTCCTGCGAATGGTGAGCCAATCATCGTTCCTTCACAGGATGTTGTATTGGGTCTTTATTACATGACTCGTGACCGCATTAACGCTAAAGGCGAAGGCGCGATATTTAAAGATCCAAAAGAAGTAGAAAAAGCATACCGTAGTGGCAATGCTGACCTTCACGCAATCGTGAAAGTACGTATTAGCCAATCAGTTAAAAACGAAGATGGTGTAGTAGAAGATACTATTACTGTAATCGATACAACTGTAGGTCGTGCAATTCTATCTCTAATTTTACCAACTGGTATGCCGTTTGCGTCAATCAACCAGCCACTAGGTAAAAAGCAGATTTCTAGCTTATTGAATGAGTGTTACCGTCGTCTAGGTCTTAAAGACACTGTTGTGTTTGCTGACCAAGTTATGTACACCGGTTTCCATTATGCAATGAAGTCAGGTGTTTCTATCGGTATTGATGACTTAGTTATCCCACCGGTTAAAGCACAAATAATTGAATCAGCTGAAGCTGAAGTTACTGAAATCAACCAACAATTCCAATCAGGTCTTGTAACGGCTGGTGAAAAGTACAATAAAGTTATCGATATCTGGTCACGTGTAAATGAAAACTTATCACGTGAAATGATGTCTAACTTATCAAAAGATACAGTTATTAATGCTAAAGGTGAAGAAGTAGAGCAACCGTCATTTAACTCAGTGTTTATGATGGCCGACTCAGGTGCTCGTGGTAGTGCTGCGCAGATTCGTCAGTTGGCGGGTATGCGTGGTCTAATGGCACGTCCAGATGGTTCAATCATCGAGACGCCAATCACAGCTAACTTCCGTGAAGGTCTAAACGTACTTCAGTACTTCATCTCAACGCATGGTGCGCGTAAAGGTCTTGCCGATACTGCACTTAAAACAGCTAACTCGGGTTACCTAACGCGTCGTCTAGTAGATGTTGCACAAGATTTGGTAATCAATGAAGATGACTGTGGTACAGAAGATGGCTTAACAATGAAACCGCTTATTGAAGGTGGTGATGTTGTAGAAGCACTTCGTGAACGTGTTTTAGGTCGTGTTGTAGCTGAAGATATTGTAATTCCAGGTACTAATACTGTACTTGTTGAGCGTAATATCATGCTTGACGAAAAACTGTGTGACCTTTTAGAAGAGCATTCAGTAGATGAAGTTCGCGTACGCTCTGTTATCACATGTGATAACGACTTTGGTGTATGTGCTAAGTGTTATGGTCGTGACCTTGCACGTGGTCATATCATCAACGCTGGTGAATCAGTCGGTGTTATCGCGGCGCAGTCAATCGGTGAGCCGGGTACACAGTTAACAATGCGTACATTCCACATCGGTGGTGCAGCATCAAGAGCGTCAGCAGAAAATAATGTACAAGTTAAAACTAACGGTACATTAAAACTGCACAACGCAAAATATGTATTAAATACAGATGGTAAGATTGTTATTACCTCACGTTCTACTGAGATCACTATCATTGATAGCTATGGTCGTGAAAAAGAGCGTTATAAAGTACCTTACGGTGCGGTATTAACAGTGCAAGACAATGCTGAAGTTCAAGGTAACGACATCGTTGCTACTTGGGACCCGCATAGTCACCCAATCGTTCTTGAGCATAAGTCAAAAGTATCGTTTAGCGACATAGATGACTCAAATACTGAAGCACAGACTGATGAACTAACAGGTTTAACCCGTGTAGTTGTTAAAGATCTTGCTAAAGTAAATACTAAAGAACCTAAGCTTATCATTGAAAGTGAAGAGCGCGGTCTGCAAGAAACACGTCTTCCTTCATTCACTACGATTGAAGTTATTGACGGCGTTACAGCAAACCCTGGTGACGTGTTAGCACGTATACCACAAGAAGGTTCGAAAACTCGTGATATCACGGGTGGTCTACCACGCGTAGCCGACTTATTTGAAGCGCGTAAACCTAAAGAGCCAGCTATCTTAGCTGAGATCACAGGTACTATTAGCTTCGGTAAAGAGACTAAAGGTAAGAAACGTTTAGTTATTACTCCAGCAGAAGGCGATCATTACGAAGAAATGATTCCTAAGTGGCGTCAACTTAACGTGTTTGAAGGTGAGCAAGTGTCTAAAGGTGAAGTTATCGCCGATGGTCCTGAATCGCCGCATGACATCTTACGCCTACGTGGTGTGACTCATGTTGCTAACTACATCGTTAACGAAGTGCAAGAGGTTTACCGTTTGCAAGGCGTTAAGATCAATGACAAGCACATTGAAACAATTATCCGTCAGATGATTCGTAAATGTACCATCATACACGGCGGTGATACTGACTTCTTAGCCGGTGAACAAATCGAAGTGGCGCGCGTTAATATCGCAAATCGTGACCTTGAAAAACAAGGTAAGATACCAGCTAAGTTTGAAATCCAGTTAATGGGTATCACAAAAGCATCACTAGCAACAGAATCTTTCATCTCTGCAGCGTCTTTCCAAGAGACAACACGTGTTCTTACAGATGCGGCAGTGAATGGTAAGAGCGATGAGCTTCGCGGTCTTAAAGAAAACGTAATTGTGGGTCGTTTGATCCCAGCCGGTACCGGTTTTGCGTATCATCAAGACCGTATGGCTCGCCGTAAACAAAGCAAAGTTGTAGTAGAAGAGCAAACAGTAAGTGCAGAAGAGGCGACTCAAGCACTTACAGACGCTCTAAATGCTGATTTGTCTGGAAATCAATAAACTGTTCTTAATCAATAGATTAAGTGATCGTAAGGCAGTTATATGCTGTCTTACGATTAGTTTAGGTTGACAGGTTAAACTTTGCTCATTAAAATTCCGCCACCCATTTACTTGTGTGCTTAATGCAGGCTCGTAAATAAAGGGCGGATTTTTTTATTTTTTTCAGTAGTAATTTTAATTTCAGGAGCTATTTAAATGGCAACTATTAACCAGCTAGTGCGTAAGCCACGCCGTAGCAAGGTTACGAAAAGTAACTCAGCTGCACTAAAAGCGTGTCCGCAAAAGCGCGGTGTATGTACTCGCGTATATACAACTACACCTAAGAAACCAAACTCGGCGTTACGTAAAGTAGCACGTGTACGTTTAACTAACGGTTTCGAAGTAACTTCATACATTGGCGGTGAAGGTCATAACCTTCAAGAGCATAGTGTAATCCTAATCCGTGGTGGTCGTGTTAAAGATTTACCAGGTGTGCGTTTTCACACTGTTCGTGGTGCACTTGACTGTGCAGGCGTTAGCGATCGTCGTCAAGCTCGTTCTAAATACGGTGCAAAACGCCCTAAAGGGTAATTGTATTCCGTTAGTAAGGCCAAGCACTAAATATTTATAATTATTGTTTTGGGTGATTGACTCGAAAGAGCAAACCTGAATATACCGGAGATACAAAATGCCTAGAAGACGCGTAATCGGTCAACGTAAAATTCTTCCAGATCCTAAGTTCGGATCGGAACTTCTTGCTAAATTCGTTAACATCGTGATGTTAGACGGCAAGAAATCTACTGCTGAAAAAATTGTTTATGGTGCGCTAGACGTGGCTGCTGAGAAATCAGGCAAGTCGCACCTAGAAATCTTTGAAACTGCACTTGATAACATCCGTCCACAGGTAGAGGTTAAATCTCGCCGTGTTGGTGGTTCAACTTATCAAGTACCAGTTGAAGTACGTCCAGTTCGTCGTAACGCATTAGGTATGCGTTGGTTAGTAGACGCTGCACGTAAGCGTGGCGAAAAATCTATGGGCTTACGTTTAGCTCAAGAAATCGTTGACGCTTCTGATAATAAAGGCACTGCGGTTAAGAAACGTGAAGACGTTCACCGTATGGCTGAAGCGAATAAAGCATTCGCTCATTACCGTTGGTAATCTGTCTTTAACCTTTAAGAGGATCATATGGCACGTACAACTCCACTTGAGCGCTATCGTAATATAGGTATTGTTGCTCACGTAGATGCAGGCAAAACCACCACAACAGAACGTGTTCTGTTCTACACAGGTCTTTCTCATAAGATCGGTGAAGTACATGATGGCGCTGCAACTATGGATTGGATGGAGCAGGAACAAGAGCGTGGTATCACAATCACTTCTGCTGCAACAACGTGTTTTTGGAAAGGGATGGACGCTCAATTTGACGCCCATCGTATCAATATTATTGATACTCCAGGACACGTAGATTTCACTATCGAAGTAGAGCGTTCTTTACGCGTACTTGATGGTGCGGTAGTTGTTCTTTGTGCTTCATCTGGTGTACAGCCGCAAACTGAGACAGTTTGGCGTCAAGCGAACAAATACGAAGTTCCGAGAATGATCTTTGTAAATAAAATGGATCGCACGGGCGCAGACTTCTTAGCAGTGGTCAGCCAGGTGAAATCTCGTCTTGGAGCAACGCCTGTTCCAATTCAGTTGCCTGTAGGCGCTGAGGACGACTTTAAAGGTGTTATTGACCTTATAAAAATGAAAGTGATTAACTGGAACGAAGCGGACCAGGGTATGACTTTCTCTTATGAGGCAATACCGGCAGAACTTCTGGAATTAGCTGAAGAATGGCGCGCTCATTTAGTTGAAAGCGCTGCTGAAGCAACAGAAGAACTAATGGATAAATACTTAGAAGGTGAAGAGTTAAGTGAAGCAGAAATTAAAAATGCTTTACGCCAACGAACATTAGCAAATGAGATTGTTCCAGTTACTTGTGGTAGCGCATTTAAAAACAAAGGCGTTCAAGCTGTGCTTGATGGTGTTGTTGAATATATGCCGTCACCAGAGCAAGTGAAACAAATCCAAGGTATCTTAGAAAATGGTACTGAGGAAGAACGTCCAGCTAATGATAAAGCGCCGTTTGCTGCACTCGCATTTAAGATTGCAACAGACCCGTTCGTTGGAACCTTGACCTTTTTCCGTGTTTACTCTGGTACTGTTAAACAGGGTGACACGGTATATAATCCAGTAAAAAGTAAGCGTGAGCGACTTGGCCGTATCGTACAGATGCATTCAAACTCTCGTGAAGAGATCAAAGAAGTTTTCGCAGGCGACATCGCGGCAGCTATTGGTCTTAAAGACGTAACAACAGGTGAAACACTGTGTGATCCGAATTCTATTATTACGCTTGAGCGTATGGAATTCCCAGAACCAGTAATCTCTATTGCGGTTGAGCCCCGCACTATAGCTGACCAAGATAAGATGGGTATCGCACTAGGTAAACTAGCTGCTGAAGATCCTTCTTTTCGCGTACAAACTGACGAAGAATCAGGCCAGGTTATAATCTCTGGCATGGGTGAACTTCACCTAGATATCATCGTCGACCGTATGAAACGTGAATTCAGTGTTGAATGTAACGTTGGTAAGCCGCAGGTCTCATACCGAGAAGCTATTCGTTCAACTGTTAAGGTTGAAGGGAAGTTTATACGTCAGTCAGGTGGTCGTGGCCAATATGGACACGTTTGGATTAAACTTGAACCGATGGATATTACGAATGATGAGTCACCAATTTACGAGTTCGTTAACGAAACCGTAGGTGGTTCAGTTCCTAAAGAATTCGTTCCTGCGGTAGACAAAGGTATCCAAGAGCAAATGTCTCAAGGTGTACTGGCAGGCTACCCATTACTTGGCGTTAAAGCGACTTTATATGATGGTTCATTCCATGATGTAGATTCGAATGAAATGGCATTTAAAATAGCAGGTTCATTGGCAATGAAAAACGGGGCGCTTGAAGCTAACCCTGTACTTTTAGAGCCAGTAATGAAGGTTGAAGTACTCACTCCTGATTCAAATATGGGTGATGTAGTTGGCGACTTAAACCGTCGCCGCGGCATAATCGAAGGCATGGAAGATGCATTAGGTGGACTTAAGCAAATTAATGCGCAAGTTCCTCTTTCTGAAATGTTTGGTTATGCAACTGCTTTACGATCTGCAACACAAGGCCGTGCCTCATACTCTATGGAGTTTGTGAAGTACGCTGAAGCCTCTAAAAATGTCGCAGATACAATAATTTCAGCTCGCGCTGTTATATAATTTTAGCTTGTCTGGCTCAATAGTGAGTCAGGCTTTAATTTCTTTATTAGGAATTTTTTAAGATGGCAAAAGAAAAGTTTGAACGCGTAAAACCGCACGTAAACGTTGGTACAATCGGCCACGTTGACCACGGTAAAACTACACTAACTGCAGCAATCACTAACGTACTTGCAAAAGTATACGGCGG